>DAIRED010000294.1:0-2626 GCA_036795795.1 Thermoplasmatota archaeon
CCCTATCTGGGTCGTTGCATCCACCGATATCGGCTCCAGCACGTCCGGAGTTTCGCCCGGCGCGCTATTCACTTGGGTTGTTCTGTGAACCATTTTGGTCACCTGTGGACGACGAGGGCGCAGGTTCCTTATGCCACGTAGTCGATTAATCGATATGGGGTTTAAATATCAGAAGTAGAAGCGTGTGCGCAATCCAAAACCTTTTTCTGACTTAGGACATCTCTCTGTGGGATGACCGCAGAGGGTAATATAGAGCCAGATACGATGAAACAACTTATTCAACAGACCATTATGGATTTCTGTGTCGAATTCATCAAAGAGCCATACCTGTGCTACACCGAGCACGGATTGCACGCGCTGTTCTTCTCGCGATTGTATTCCAGATTGCCACCGTCTGAACGGTATCTTGACTGGAATGGCAGGAAAATCTGCAGGATACAGAAGGAATATCCCACAGCATCGGATCTGGGCAAACCGAAGCGGCAGAACTGGGATGTCGCCATCATCGATTCGCCATTGAAGTCTATATCCGACAATACCGATCCATATGATTATTTCACACTTCATTCGGTCGTGGAATTCGGCATGAACGAGGCGAAGGAGCATCTTACAGACGATGCTGCTCGTCTCTCGCACAGTGGCTCGAACACGAAGAATAGATACATAGTGCATCTCTACCGGATATCAGACAATCTATCTGGCAGGGATTGGTCTCCAAGGAGCGCGCGGATATTATCAGCGAAGGATATCGAGTCCATGCTGGAGGACCCACGAATTGGAGAGATAATCGTCTATTACGGAAGGGTAGATATGACAAATAAATACAAATCGATGTCGTGCGTCCTCGTCAAGGATGCTGATGGAGCCATTTCGCACTTGGATATCGTAGCAGAACACGAGAAGAATATGGGTAGTCCTACAAGGAGCTGAACCGCATGGTCGCAATAACAATCTACGGTAGCGTCGCGGAGGTCGGCGGCAACCAGATTCTCGTCGAGTCAGGCAAGATAAGGATACTCCTCGACTTCGGCTCGCGCATGGGCTTCGACTCGACCTATTTCTCGACCTTCCTCAATCCGCGCGCGAACACAGAGCTGAGGGACAGGCTAACGCTGGGAGCCCTGCCGAGGATTCCGGGAATATACAACAAGCATCTCTTCGAGCCGGTTGGCACCGACCAGCTCAGGAACGACATCCACGAGCGCATCCTCATAAAGGGCTCCAGATACTTCGACCACGCGCGTCTGCCGACCTATGACGAATGGGTGGGCATGGAAACGAAGCCTTTCGCTGATGCGCTATTCGTCTCCCACGCCCACCTGGACCACATCGGGGCGATAGGCTTCCTGGATACGGCGCTGCCACTCCACTGCACGAAGGAGACGAAGACCATCATAGAGACCATAGACGAGGTGACGGCGTTCAAGACGGAGGCGCTGGAGACATCGATACCGCACGTCGCGTTCTTCAAGAAGGCTGGCCTGGAGGGAATTCCGAAGATTGCCAAGGAGCCAGCTGCGAGGAAGTGCATGACGATGGCGGACATGGAGAAGGTGAAGTTCGGGCCGATTGAGGTCACATTGCTTGAGGTGGACCATTCGGTCGTTGGCGCCGCCAGCTACGTCGTCGAGGCCGAAGGTAAGAAGATTCTCTACACTGGCGACATCCGATTCCACGGCACGAAGCCCATGACCATCGACGAATACTCAATGAAAATCGGTGGCGGAGTAGACTTGATGATATGCGAGGGGACGCGCATCGATACAGACGTTAAGCTGACAGAAAAAGAGATATGCGATAAAATGGCAGAGAAGATCTCCCAGGTAAAGGGGGTGGTCCTCATCGACTTCGGCTGGAAGGACACGACCAGGTACGAGACCGTGAGGGACGCGGCGAAGAAAGCGGGCAGGACGCTCATTATCAACGCCAGGCTTGCACATCTTCTCGACAGGCTGGGCAAGTATCCCGGCAAGGGGGAGCGCGTCCGGGTATTCCTGAAACGGCACACGTCGAGCCTCTATTCCCCGAAGGACTACCATGACTACGAACTGGGGTTGCCGGATGACCCTAACTGCCACTACAAGAACGGTATCCTGGCCGAGGAGATACGTGCCCATCCCGGCCAGTATGTGATGATGTTCTCCTACTACGACCTCAGCCAGCTATTCGACATCATCGACGAGAACGACAAGTTGCCTGGCTCCTGGTTCGTCAAGGCGCAGTGCGAGCCGTTCTCGGACGAAATGGAGATTGACGAGGAACGCTTGATCAAGTGGCTAACGACCTTCGGCATAGGTTTCGACAAAGGGACGACTCCCCTGCCAGACGGATGCGCGAAGCCAGATTGCGACAAGCTGCGTGAACGCATAGACCGCTCCCACGTGTCCGGGCACGCCTCGAGGCCCGAGCTGAAGGAACTGATTGCTAAGGTAGCGCCCAGCGTTCTGGTGCCAATCCACACCAACTGTCCCGAGATGTTCGAGAAGATTGCGCGGGAGAAGGCGGTCTATCTTGTGCTGGGAATGAAGCAGCGCGATGGCGCCGCCGTCTACAACTCAGCCGTTTTGGTCGGCCCCAAAGGAGTCCTGGGCGCGTACCGGAAGGTTCATCTGGCCACCGGCGAAGG
>DAIRED010000295.1:0-2619 GCA_036795795.1 Thermoplasmatota archaeon
CGAACCGTACTGCAATCTGGCATTCCAGCGCGCCGGCAAGGGCAAGCGCGTCATCCTCCAGAACGTGGAGATAATGAACACCGAGCCGACGCTCCGCGTCCGGCAGCGCGGCGTCGACGTGATATACGCCCCCGAGCCCGCGCCGCACATGGAGATCGACCTGCTGGTCGTCGCGGAGATATCGGACGTGCGCTCCATCCTCGACGGTCTGGCATCGATGGGCTTCAAGCACGACAGGCGCGCCCCCTTGGAGAGCTCGCCCAGGATAATGAACGTTTGACGGCGCGGTCGATAGTTCTCGCACCTTACTCGGGCGCCTTTCCCTTCCCGCGCGCCCTCGCGATTTCGACGGTCCTGGACACGCAGGCCGCGAGCGCCGCCTCGACGTCCCCTTCCCCCGATAGCCCGGCCGCGCAGTCGTGCCCGCCGCCGGTCCCGCCGAACTCCGGGCTGATGGCCGAGAAAATCTCCGCGAGCGAGATTCCGGCGTCTTGCCTGGCGCGCCCGCTCAGGCGGAACTGGCCTTTGTCCTGGCGCCCGGCGAACGCCGCGTCGAGACCCATCGCCAGCATCATCCGGCAGACGTCGGCCTCGTGCGCGCCGATGACCGACGAGCCGACGAGGAACTCCCCCTCCTGGACGAACCTGAGGCGCTGGGCCGCCTTGAGCCTGGCGATGCGCTGGGACATGTCGTCCGGATTCTCGTGGAAGAGATGGAACGGCTCCTCCGCCTCCGAGCCTGACTTTTCTAGAAGCTCGGCAAAATCGCGGAAGGTCGAGGGCTTGGCGTGGCGGAACCCGCCGGTGTCGGCGACGATTCCGTGGAGCAAGGCGCGCGCCGCCTTCGCGTTGAGCTGCGGTCTGATGATGTCCAGGACGACCTCCGAGCAGCTGGGCTTCGAAGGGTCGATGTACTTGAACCGCTCGCCCCACGAATCGCCGTCGCGGTGGTGGTCGATTATGAGCGAGTCCTCGGGGAGCTTCGCGGAGACCATCTCGGGCGCAGCGGCGTCGACGACGACCGTGTTGGGCGGAAACTGGAGCACGCCGTCCTCGAAAATCACCAATCCCAGCTTCTCGGCGAGCAGCTTCCCGTGGCGGCTCACCCCTCCCGGCGCGGCGACGGAGCAACCCTCGTAAGTGAAGAACAGTGCGGCTGCGCAGGCGACGGCGTCCGCGTCGGCGTTGTCGTGGACGATTACGAGGAATCCGCCCTTGGCGAGCCGTTGCCTAACCCGCTCGAGCATTCCCCTCGCCCTTGGCGAAAACCTTCTCCAGCTCGCCGCCGAGAGCCTCGGAGCGCTCGCGCATCTGCTTCTCCTGGCGCTCCAGCGTGCGCACCCTGAGCTCCTGCGAGTCCTTCTTCTCGTCCAGCTCCTTCTTCAGGGCCGCGAGGTCGTCGACCTTCACGAGGAGCGAGCCGATGCTGCGGTAGACCGTCGCGCCAGCCTTGAGCTTCGCCACGGCCTCCAGCGCCTTCTCGGTCTCCTTGAACTGGGCCTCCAGCTGGTACCTCTGCATTCCGAGGTACTGCATCTGCTGCTGGATCTGCTGGTACTGCATGAGCTTGTTCTGAGTCTCCTCGTTCATGTCCATCTCAATCACCCTTCGCCAACTTGCTGGCATCCAGCGCGAGCGCGGCCCACCGGAGGTACGAGTTCAGAGCCGCCCGCAGCGCCCCCGCGTCGTCCGCATCGACATCGATTACGACGTTCTGGCCATCGAGCGACAGCTTCGTCCTCGTGCGCGGCACCTCGCGCCCCGCCTCGGGGGAGAGGGCCTGGAGCATCGCAGCGGCGTCCGGGCCGGCTTCGAGCGTCACTCGCGCCCTCACAGGTCCTTCGCCCATCTGGTAGCCTCCGCGCCTTCGCTGGCGAAAGAGCCTTAAACGTTAGGTCGATATTAAATGTTAGTATAACGGACGACACCCACCCGTCATCCCCCCTTCCGCGCGTTTCGCGAAACTAGAATTTGTCCAGTTGGTTAAGTTCCCCCTTCGGACGAGCTTCGCTCGTCCTCGCTCGGGCTGACTCAACTCTCGCCCCTCCCTCCCTGCGCCCACCACGACGCCCGCCCCCCGCCCTCCCGCCCAACGAAAAAAGATTTACTTTCACTTCGCCCCCCTGTTAACTTACTTATACGGGCAGGGCATCCCCCTCACTCCATTCAAAGGGGGAGCGAATGGCCGAGGAATATACAAAGGACCAGCTGGCGGCGCGGTGGGAGGAGTTCTTCACCGAGACCGGCTATCTCCAGCAGATAAAGCGCGTCGCCGACGCGTTTCCGGCCGAGAAGAGCATCTACGTCAAGTACTCTGAGCTGGACCACTTCGACTCCGACTTCGCCGCCCACCTGTTCAAGCGCCCGCGCACGATGTTCGCGGCGGGGGAGAGGAAGCTCAAGGAGCTGCTTCCGGCCGACTCGGACGGCGTGGAAATCGTCTTGCGGGTCACGGAGATGCCCAAGGACCGCCGCGTCGAGATACGCGACATCCGCGCAAAGCACCTGGGCAAGTTCATCGCTGTCGAGGGCCTGGTCAAACGCGCCACCGAGGTCCGCCCCAAATTCACGACCGCCATGTTCGAATGCCTGCGGTGCGGGCGCCACATTCCGGTCCAG
>DAIRED010000296.1:0-2507 GCA_036795795.1 Thermoplasmatota archaeon
GGAGCACCGTTCTCAAGGTCGCCCACCACGGCTCATCGACATCAACGTCAGCGGCGGCGGGTTCATGGGCCAGGCTGAGGCCGGCCGGACCGCAATCGCGAAGGGAATCGTCGATTTCCTCGGCGACAAGGAGCTGGAGGAAACCTACAAGCAGTTCGACCGGTCGCTGCTGGTATCGGACCCGCGCAGGAAGATGCCGAAGAAGCCGCTGGGACGCGGCGCGCGCAAAAAGCGCCAGAAGTCCTACAGGTGATTGGATGATAGTGCCTGTTCGCTGCTTCACCTGCGGCAAGGTCGTCGGCTCGGCTTACGACATCTTCAAGCGAGAGACTGCCGAGGGCAAGGACCCGCAGAAGGTCCTGGACGACCTCGGGCTCAAGCGCTTCTGCTGCAGGCGGATGGTGCTGACGCACGTCGACCTCGTGGACGACGTGGCGCCCTTCGACTGAGCGGAACGCGAAGCCGGGCGGCCGCCTGGCGAAATCCCTTTCTTCCCCTTTACTCGGGCTCGTGGGGTAGCTTGGTATCCTTGCAGCTTGGGGTGCTGTTGACGCGGGTTCAAATCCTGCCGAGCCCATCAGACTATTTCACTCATCGCCGCGCTGAATGCCCTACGCATCCCCCTTCTTCCTGCGCCTGAGCAATAGCAGCGCCAGCATGGCCGCAAGCGGTAACCCCAGAGCCATGCGCCAGGCGAGCGTCATCTTCATCAGTAGGGCTGAGAGCGACATGATGACCGTGAGCCCGATGAACGCGAGGACCAGCCCGTCGATTTCGCCAAGCGCCTCGCGCAAACTCATGCGACGACATCGGTTTCAGTGAATTTCAATCTATCTGTTCGCAAAAGGCGAAACCCAGTTATATCTCCCTCGCCCTCTCAATCCCGATGTTCGCCATCCTCGCCCTCGCCCTCTACGGATTCGGCTGGGGCCTCCGCAGGGGGGCCAGCGTCTGCATGGCGCTGTGCGTTCCTGCCATCATGCCGAAGCTCGCCGAGGGCGGAGGGGACTGGAAATCGGGGGCGCGGGTCGCCCTCGTCTACAACGCGCCCAGAATCGCCCTCCTGACCTTGCTGGGCGCGGCCATCGGCGCGACCGGCTTCGCCGCTAGAGGGCTGATGGATTCCGTCGGGCTCGGGACGGAAATCTGGTGGCTCGGATACCTGGTCGCCGGGGCGCTGATGCTCGCCTACGGAGCTTACGCGTTCGCGCGCGCCACCGATTCGCTAGAGGACATCGCCGAGGGCAAGTGCCCGGAAGGCGCTCTCCACCCGCTGCTGTCGAAGCTGGGCGTGGCCAGCCCTAAGACCGATTCGGGGCTGCTGTTATGGGGCGCGATGGTCAGCATCGCGTGTGTCGGCGAGACCGCAATCGCGCTCGAGGGCGCGCTCGCCGGTTACGCCAGCGGGGCCGAGTCGACGAGCGCGCTCGGCGGCGCGCTCATCGGAGCCGCGACGTTCCTTGCGTTCGCCATCGGAGCCTCGCTGCCCGCAATTGTCATCGGCGCCGCGAGTTCGTCGGCGCTGCGGGACGAAGAGCGCGGCAGGCGCCTGGCCAGAATTCAGCAGGCCGCGGCGGGGCTCATGGTAGCAGTGGGAGTCGTTTTCCTGCTCACTTCCGCCGCCCGGCTGCTATGAGGCAAAACGCCGCTACGAGGGCGCACGCCATCACGAGGAGGCCTAACTCCGGCTGGGGGACGCTGCCCTCGACCGTTTCGACTGTGCCCAGGGGCTCGACGTCGATGTCGAGCATCTCCGTCCCGTTGACGTTCCCGTCCAGGTCCTCGGCGATTATCCTGTAGTGGACGACGATGTCCCCTTCGCGCAAGGCCGAGATGACGGCTGCGTACTCGTTGCCGTCCAGTTCCATCTCCTTCGTCACAATCGCCGAGCAGGTCGTGTCCGTGCAGGAGTACCAGGAAATCTTCACGGACGAGAGGTCGGTGTCGTCCCCGACGGCCGCCCTGATGGTGACGTTCTCGGTCCCTTCGAGCACGATGTCGCCTAGCGGCCTCAAGACGATGGATGGAGCCAGCACGTCGGCTTTGACTTCGACTGCCACCAGGCCGGACGCGAACAGCGTCGGGTCGATGGCGCCCTTCACCACAATCCGGATTTCCGCGGCGTCGCCGACCGTCGTGTTCGAGCCAGTCATCGTCACCGTGGCTTTGGCAGACCCGTCGCCCGCAATCGCGAGCGTCGCGGGATGCACCGTCGCGGTCCACCCCGCCGGTGCATCCACCTCGAGCTCGACGGCGGCCGGGCTTGCGCGGGAGTTCCGCAGCTCCACCGAAACGCTGGCCGTCCCGTTGGGGAGCGCGGCCGTCTCGGTCAAAGGCGCGACGAACGAGACCCCGTCCACGACGTCCGACTCGATGATGGTCGACGTGGCCAGGACGCCGTCGGCGTAGACCGCCACGACGAGGGCCAGGTTGCTCGGCGTGAAGGAGCTGTAAGGCAGGGCGTCCGTTCCGCTCCATGCTAAGGCCTGGGTAGCCGATGCGCCCGC
>DAIRED010000297.1:0-2493 GCA_036795795.1 Thermoplasmatota archaeon
TATGAGGTCACACTGTCGCACGACGTCCCAGCCATGCTGGACGGTTACGACGCGGTCATAATGGTCGGCGTGGGATGGAGCTACGGGGGTTGGGTCGACAGCACCATCTGGTCGGGCCCTGGCGGAACCAACGACGCGCACGCGCTGACAACCGTGGAAACGAACTCCCTGTCGGCCTTCGTCCAAAACGGCGGCGGTCTCGTGGCCTCGGTCGAAGAGAGCCTTGGGGCGTCGTATCTGAACTCGATAGGCAATTTGATGGGGGTCACGTTCCAGTTTATATCCGGCCAGGGCTTCACGGCTACTCGCGTCGCCGACCACCCGATCTTCGTCAAATGGGGAAGCGGCGAGATAGTGTCGTATTCTTGGGACTTTGACGACAGCGACGGCATCCAAGTGGACGCTACTGGCCAGACTCCGACCCATGTCTACGGAGATGACGGCATATACACAGTGACGTTGACGGTCACCGACGGCAATGGCCTTGTTGGCACGGACACTATGCTCGTGACCGTATCGAACGTAGCGCCTTCCGCGACCATCGGGGGAGTCTTTTGCCAGGTGGATGTCGAGCTGATAGTCGCTGGAACGCCCGGCAATACCGTCATGCTGGCGGTGGAGCAGGAAGGCACGGTCATCGGTTCAGTTGAGGTCACAAGGACTTGCGGCCCTCCCAACCGAGCCACAATGACAGTGGACATAGACTTGACGAAGCCATACAATGCCAGCTTGACATTCGACTCGCCCGGCCACCGCGGTTCCAACCCAGTTTCGCTAAGCGTGGACGGAACCAACCAGAAGCTTATTAAAACGTTCCACGCATCGCCGAGCAAGCCGAGCACATGGCACCAGGTCTTTTTATTCGGGCTGAGTCAATACATATGCACGTTCAACAGGCCACTGGAATTGAGAGCCACGGCCACGGACCCGGGCAGCGACGACCTGACGTTTACGTGGGACTTCGGGGACGGCACGCCTGCAGTCGCCACCACGCACTACAACGATGGCGTCGGACCGGATCCGTATCCCAGCCCGTGGGGGGCGTTCCCGTTCACGGCCACCGACACAGCGTCCCACGAGTATGAGCCAAACCACCCATGCTGCGGCGGGGGACATCATCAGCCGCCCGTGACTACGTACACCATTACCCTCTTCGTGGAAGACGATGACGGCGGCACGACGACCATCACGACTACCCTGACAATCGGGAGCTGGTGCCCGCACCACAGGCCACCGTGTCCGCGGCCTCCAAATATCGGGCCGTATTAAGCCTGGCTAGCCGCCATGGGAGTCCGGAAAAACCTTTTCTCAATTTTATGTTCATTCTTGTTGATAGCACATCAGCGCTTACGTTTACAGAACGGATGATACATGGAAGACGGACATTTCATCAGGGTGAAAATGGCGTTTTTACTTCAAGCGAAGCGAAATAAACAAATAAAAATCTCAAAGGTTTTGTACCTGTTTTATGAGCGACTTGCCCACCTCGGGATGAGGCCCCAGTTGGCCTGCGCGATTTTCTTCGGTTCGGACGCCTTGATTATCGGGAGCCGCGGGTCCGAGAACGCGGACGCATGGAAGATGGGCGCGAACGACTCGCTGAAGCTGGCGCCGAACCGCGTCTCTAATGCGTCGGCGGGCTTCGCGACGGAGACGTTGAAGCACATCGGGATGTAATCCACACGATGCCGGATAAAGCTTGCGCGGAGGATGTAGAAAGTGCAGTTAAAAGACCGCGAGGAGCCACGGGATTGCCCAGACGACGACCGCCGCGGTCGCCGCAGTCCCGACTAGGAACACGGGGATGAACGGGTACGCGTCTCCGCGCCCAATGGTTTTCAGGAAGGGCCTCATGAGCAGGTCCAGGACCTTCAGCACGATGTAGAATACGATGATGAGAATCGGCGACAGCAGCGCCGCGACGGCCGCACACGCGACCACGTCCGCCCTGGCGAGGCTGAACAGGAGCCCGGTCCACTGGTGCGTTGCGATGGAGATGGCGAGTATCAGCACCCATTTGACGGCGGCGAGCTGCCAGTCCGCGCCCTGGTAAAACAGGTAGAGGTCGTAGGCGAAAAGCGCAACGACCACCAGAAGCCAGACATCGAGGAACTCGCGCTGCGCGCTCATGCGCTTCAGGTCGCTGAGCGCGGCTACGGCGAACGACCCCAGTAGGAATGCCAGCGCGTAGAGCTGGGTTTGGTCCAGCGCGGTGTCTAGCAAGGCTGCGAAATCCGTCGGTGTTCCCTCCGGATGCCGATTGGTTTATTGGCATATAGTTGTGTTGTTGTGGGAGTAAAATCTTTGACTTGCGCCCTGGGAAAGCGTTATCTCCGGGTGCGGCGTTTGGGCGCTCATGCGCGTCTCCGTTCTGCTCTCGGGCGGCAAGGACTCCGTTTACGCAGCCTACCTGGCCAGGCAGTACGGCTGGGACGTCGCCGACGCCATAATCATCGTCCCGCCGAGCGCGGAATCGTTCATGTTCCACCACCC
>DAIRED010000298.1:0-2464 GCA_036795795.1 Thermoplasmatota archaeon
TCGAATGCGGTCCTGCCGTTTCGTGGCAGTCGCTTGTGCCTTCTCCGTTGCTGCCATGGCTCTGATGGCTCCATCGCTTGGAGCCGGAATCTCGCACCTCGTGTTCGGGAAGGTCCTTGACAATTCAGGGAATGCTGTGGGGTTTGTGAACATCTCGGTGACAAAAATATCTACGGGCGAGATTCTCGTTACAGCATCCAACGCGCAGGGATTCTACCAGGCTGACCTATCCCACCTCAGCACGGGGTACGGCGACGGCGACGCCATGAGCATGATGGCATCGTACGGAATTTTCTCGGTGTGGGTTAACATCACCGTCGATGCTAGCGTGCCAAGCCAGTATGTCGATTTGATCATCCCCTGCGAGAGCCACACGATTAGCGGATACGTCAGGTATCCGTGGGGTAGCCCGGCTGTGTCGTTTCCAGTGAAAATCAGCGACATGACCCTCGGCGGGTCTCTTGATTGCACATCGAACGCGACTACCGGCCTTTACCGCGAGGATTTGGCGTTCATACCCGGAGGTTTCTCACTGGGGGACAGTTTGCAGGTCGTCTCGCATTATAACGGCTACAGGGCAGCGGAGAACGTAATGGTCGATGGAGCCTCTGTGCAGTGGTTCAACCTCACGCTGGCGGATGTGCAGCCGCCTTCGATTGCCGTCCCCGCGCCGAGCGAATGGACCGTCGGCACGGCGTTCGTCCTGACCTCGCGCATTCTGGACAACAACGGGACGAAGTATGCAACGCTCTTCTATATGGGGGTTTCAGAGGGGTTCTACTCATCGACGGCAATGCTGCAGGACGACGGGTCAAGCCACGACTGGGATGGGAACCACGTGATGACTTACGGCTTATACGGGGCGACGATTCCCGCGCAATCGGCACCGGGATATGTTAGTTGCTATATCGAGGCTTCAGACGGCATCAACATTGCGACGTACCCGACCGCAGACCCGGCCTCGCATCCGAAGCTCGTTGCAATCCGCGACGTTACCGCACCGACCGTCGCCACCGTTCCACCATCGTCGATTGAGGTCGGTCTCCCGATTGCGGCAAGCGCGAGCATCGATGACGACGTCTCCGTCGCCTCAGCATGGGCGAACTGGACCGGCCCGGGTCAGCCCTCGGTCCAGACCGTCCCGATGTCGTACACGGGCATTGGATCGACGTGGGCTGTTTCGATTCCCGCTATCGCATCGCTCGGTCAATTGAACGTCTCCTTCCACGCAGCCGATTCGAGCGGCAACCTCGGGCGTTCGCCGTTAACTGGGACGCATGCGATTCCGGTCGTCGACACCACGCCCCCGACCGGAACGCACGTCCCGCAGAACTCGATGGTCGCTGGGGTTCCGGCGGACATTTCTGTTTCCACCTCGGACAATCTCGAAGTGGCTTCAGTGGTGCAATGGGTGAAAGGCGTCGGCGCGACAACTTACTCGTCGATATCGATGGTCGCTGGAAGCGGTGGAACGTTCTCTTCCACAATCCCCCTGCAACCGGTCACCGGGGTACTGATGTATTACTTGGAAATTAACGATACGGAGGGGAACCAGGCGCTGCTGCCGTCCGCCGGAGTCTCTGCGCCGTACATGGTGTCCATCGTCGATGCGGGGACTCCATCCATAATCCACGACCCAATCATCTGGTCGCCGGTTTTCGAGCCCTTCTCGATAGCCGCATTTGTCTCCGACGATGTCTCCCTGGCGAACGTCACGTTGTCGTACACAGCGGTCGGCGGCATCACCTTCACGACAATGGACATGTCACAGGACGACGGCGCGGCGACAGGGGGGAACTTCTCCGCGATGATTCCCGCGCCCCAGGTGCTCGGCAACCTCTCCTATTTCATCAACGCGACAGACTGGACCAACTGGATGAAACATCCCGCGCTGGCATCGGCGCACGTGGTTTCCATACGGGACATCACCGCGCCATCCATCACCGAGGCGACGAACGTTCCGACTGCAGGCCCCGGAAGAGCCGCGGATTTGGGGTGCCAGGTCGCAGACGACGTCATGGTTTCCGACGTCAGCATCTATTATTCCGAGCCCGGGACTGGCATATGGGCAGTCAAGGCGATGGCCTATGAGGGGGCGCTCGCCAACGGCACAGGGCGCTACTCCGCGGGGGGTGCGGGCGAGCTGGTCGGCCCGAACGCATCCGGCATCTGGTACTATTTCGAGGCCAACGATACTTCTGGCAACAGGGCCACGCTGCCCCCAACCGACCCCGCCGCCGCGCCGCTGGTCATGATGTTTCCCGACCAGTCGCCGCCGCAGATAACCCACGACCCGGTCGCGGAGTGGGGACTCAACGAGACGCTGGCAATCTCCGCGGATATCTCCGACGACGAGGGGGTTGAGTGGGCAATCCTGACGTATAAGGTCGGGACTGGCGCGTCCGTTGCCATCCAGATGGCGAAGCTTAACGCCACTCGATTCGAGGCATCCATTCCCCCGGTC
>DAIRED010000299.1:0-2447 GCA_036795795.1 Thermoplasmatota archaeon
TCCGATTGTGGATATGCATAACGGCGTATATAAACAGTCTTGTAAACCGTTTTGTGCGCGAGAAAGTTTTTCATCGGCAATCCTTATCTACAACCGCGCCGATACGCTTCTAATGGCTGGCCCGTTCGCGCCGCCGCAGCCGGGGCAGTACCCCGCGGACATCGAGTTCATCCGCGGGCTCGTCGGGAAGCACTTCCCGATTTACGAGACGAGGATAAACTACGACACCGTCTCGCTCTACTGCACGGTCGACAGGCAGCGCCTGGAGAAGGACTTCGACGACCTGCGCCGGGAGATGCGCAACCACAACTACGTCCCGATTCTGGCGTACGAGCGCGGGGACCATGTCATCCACGTCCTCCGGAACCCGCCGGTCAAACCCACGTCGCCGTTGGTGAACATCGCGTTCTTCTTCGTGACCGTCGCGACGACCATCGTCGCCGGCGCGCAGCTCTGGTACGGGTACTCGGGCGGCGAGGGCTCGTCCTGGACGGCGGAGATGCTCGGCATGGGCTTCCTCACCTTCGCGCTGCCATTGATGGTCACGCTGGGCGCGCACGAGCTCAGCCACTACTACGCGGCGAAGCGCCACGGCGTAGCCGCCTCGATGCCCTTCTTCATCCCGAGCTTCCCGCCGCTGGGAACGTTCGGCGCATTCATCAGCATCCGCGAGCCCATCCCGAGCCGCAAGGCCCTTCTCGACATTGGCGCAGCCGGGCCGATAGCGAGCTTCGTGCTGGCAATCCCGATGACAATCATCGGCCTGATGCTCACCGGCAGCGGCTCCGGCAGCGAGATAGTCAATTCGGGAGGGAGCGAGTACATAGGCTCGTCGGCCTTCTTCGAGCTAATCCTCGCCTTCATGCCGATCCCCGGCAACCACGTCATCCACCCGCTGGCATTCGCCGGCTGGGTCGGGCTCTTCGTCACGGCGATTAACTTGCTGCCCGCCGGCCAGCTCGACGGGGGGCACATCGCCCGCGCCTTGCTCGGGAACAACGCCCAGTGGGCGAGCTACGCCGCGATGGGACTGCTGGTCTTCCTGGGAATCTTCCTGTACTTCGGCTGGCTCATCTTCGCCGCGCTCATCTTCTTCCTCGGAATCAGGCACCCGCCGCCGCTGAACGACGTCACGAAGCTCGGCGACGACAGGAGGATGATTGGCGCCGCGCTCGCGGTCGTGCTGGTTCTGTGCTTCGTCCCGGTGCCGATGGGCGAGATAGCGAGCAACTACACCTTCGAATTCACGAGCGATTCCACGCCGGACCTTGACAACCTCCAGGCCCTGAGCGGGGTGGAGCTGAACATCACCCCGACGCTGGTCGCCAGCGAGCTGGATTACAACGTGACGCTCGTGAACACCGGGAACACGCGGATGACCATCAAAATCAGCACGTCGGTCACCGCGACGATGGGGAACCTCGGCTGGAATGCCCTATTCAACACGACCGGGTCCGAGGGCACGAACGAGTCCGCCACAATCGTCCTGAACAGCGGCGAGCACGCGATGCTCAACATCACGTTCGTCATCCCGCCGCCCCCAAACTTCGATGGCAGCGAGACGATAACCATCCAGGCATCGGCGACGGGCTCCGGCGGCAAAATCGAAGCGGATCGCACGCTCACCTTCACGCTGATTTCGGGCTAGTCATTCTTCCGCAGCACGACGAAGTGCCTCACGAGCGAGCGGTGAACTCTTAGCGCGTGGCTCTCCTGCATTTTGAGCCCCCGCGGCAGCTTTCGGACAATCGACAAATCCGGCAGCACGACCGCGGCGCGCCCACCGTCCGGCAGCGCGTCCGCGAACGCATCCAGCATCCTCTTGTAAAGCGACCCGGGCCTCTCCTTCCCGGTCGACGACGCGCGCCCGTAGGGCGGGTCCGTGGCGATGGCTCCGACCGCCCCAAAGACGTCAGGAATCTCCGCGACGTCGCACCTTTCCAGACGGCCCGCGGCAAGGCCGAAGTGCGCGAGGTTCTCCCGGCTCCCGGCGACCATCCGCGGGTCTAGGTCGCTGCCGAGCGCCTCCGCGCCAGCCAGCGCCGCCTCGATGAGTATCCCGCCGGTGCCGCAGAACGGGTCGAGGAGGCGCGCGCCCGGGCGGACGCACGAGAGGTTCACGAGCGCTCTGGCATACTTGGGATGCAGGACGATGGGGGAGAAGAATGGGCGTTTCTCGCCCTTCCTGGCCTCGAAGCCCGTGCGGTCCACTTTGTGAATCAGCCTGCAGATTCTGACGCGGGAGCCGAGGATTATTCGAATCTCGGCCTCCGGGTGCCGCAGGTCGATATTGTTGCGCTTGGCCAGCACCGCCCCGACCGAGCGCTCGGCCGCGAGCTGCTGCGCCTTGGTCCAGGGGCCGGAGGCGATGGCCGCGCGGGCCTTCACGGTCTCCCCCTCGATTGCGGCCAGCGCTTTCGAGCCGGTCGCTTTTCTGAGGCTCGCCT
>DAIRED010000300.1:0-2412 GCA_036795795.1 Thermoplasmatota archaeon
TCGCAGGCCGGCGTGCGGGCCATGTCCTTCCCGTCGACGAACACCCCCCCCTCGGTCGGCTCCCAGATGCCGGAAATCATCTTGACCAGCGTGGTCTTGCCGCACCCGCTCGGGCCCAGGATTGTGACGTACTCCCCGTCCTTCACGAGGAGGTCGATGTCCTCGGCGGCCGTGACCGGGCCGAAGCGCTTCGCGGCTTTGCGGAGCTCGATGCTCGGCATCAGTCCACCTCCATCTCGGCGGCGAGGCCGGTGGCGGGGACCTTGAAGAGCCTCACGTGTTCCGGCGGGATGTGAAGCCAGACGGGTTTTCCCTCGTCTCGGCCAACGGCATCGCCAGCCGTCATCTTGCATCTCAGGAGGCCGCAGGCGGTCTCCACCTCGAGCATGACGTACTTGCCGAGGAAGAGCCGTCGGACGACCATGCCATCGATAGTCTCTTCGGACTTCGCGTCGCGGACGACGACCCTCTCCGCCTTGATTCCAGCCACGCAGCGCCCGGCCCCCAGGTGCTCGCCACGCACCCCCTCGATTTCGAGGTCGCAATCCGCCTCGAATTCCCACCCGCCGTCCTCCTTTTCGAGCTTCCCCTCGAAGAAGTTCGCCTCCCCGACGAACTGCATCACGAACGGCGTCGCCGGCGACTCATAAATCTCGCGTGGCGTTCCGGCCTGGACGAGTCTGCCTTTTCTCAGCACGACGATGCGGTCGGATATCGCCATCGCCTCCTCCTGGTCGTGCGTGACGTGCAGCACCGTCAGTCCAAGCTCCTTGGCGAGCAGCTTTATCTCGTGCCTCAGCTCGATGCGCAGCCTCGCGTCGAGCGCCCTCAGCGGTTCGTCCAGCAGCAAAATCTGCGCGTCGGCGGCCAGCGCCCTCGCGAGAGCGCACCTCTGCGACATCCCGCCGCTCAGCTCCCGCGGGTAGGCGTCCTTGCGCTTGTAAAGGCGCACCATCTCGAGCATTTCGCGGCCGACCAAATCGACCTTGTCCTTCTGCCACTCCCGCGCGGTGGGGCCGAATGTTACGTTGTCCCAGACGTCCATGTGCGGGAAGAGCGAGTATGTCTGCGGGAGGAATGCTATCCTGCGCTTCTCCGGAGTCAGGCCGTCGACGTTCTTTCCGTCTATCTGGACCTCCCCCGAGTCCTGCTCGGTCAGGCCCGAGACGACGCGCATCAGGGTGGTCTTTCCGGCACCGGACGGTCCGAGCAGGGTGACGTACTCCCCTGGCTTCACATCGAAGGAGAAATCGTCGACGGCGACGGTCTCGCCGTACCTCTTGGTAATCCCCTTGACGACGAGGCCGGTCATTGGCGGCGCGCCCCCTTCTTGGAGACGCGGCGCATCGTCAGTATCGCCGCGAACGAAACGCCGATGAGGACTATGCAGGCGAGCGCAGCCGCGTAGAGGTTGTTGGACTTCACAAGGCTGACAATATAGACGGGGGCCGTGTTTGCCGACGAGACGACCGCCTGCGTCGCGCCGGTCTCCCCCAGGCTCCTCGTGAAGGCCATGATTGCCCCGGCGAGAATCGACGCCTTCGTCAGCGGGTAGAGAATTCGCCTGTAGACCCCGAACGGCTTTTCCCCGAGGGTCCTGGCGGTCTCCTCCAGCGCTGGGTCGACGCCTTCGATGGCGCCCGCGACGTTCCTGACGACCAGCGGGTAGGTGAAGGCCACGTGCGCAAAGACGAGAAGCATGAACGAGCCGATGTTGACGTCGGCCCAGAATAGGCCTAGGGAGAATCCCAACGCCGCCGTCGGAACGACGAGCGGTACGTTGACCAACGTGTCGAGGACGGCCGCGACCTTCTTGTTCTCGCTCCGTGTTATCAGGATTGCCAGGGGGATGCCCATCGCCAGGTCGATGCCGGTGACGACGGCCGCCAGCGCGAAGGAGTAGCCGATGCTGCTTCCGAAATCCCCCCAATCGACGGCGCCTGTCGCGGGTTGCGCGGCATAGGCCATGATGAAGAACGACGGCAGCGTGACGAACAGGATGAGGAAGACCATCGTCGCCGTGTTCTTGAATCCGGCTGCGTATGCCGTGCTGAGCCTCTTTTCGAGCTTCTTGTAAACCCTCTTCATCGGCAGCTTGAGCTTCACGACGGTGATTTTCAAGACCGCGAGGAGTATCAGGGCCAGGATTATCAGGAGGATGCTGACGAATGCCATCGCCGGCAGCAAGTCCGGGTTCAAGGCGAGGTCGTGCTTCCAGTTCCCGATGAGCACCGGACCCGTCTGGAGGCTGGCCCCGATTATCTGCAGGGCAATCATCGTCCCCCCCGTCTCGCTCAGGCTGCGGGCCAGGCACAGGATTATGCCGGTGACCAGCCCGGCCCTGAAGAGCGGCAATGTGATGGTACGTACCGCGGTAAATTTTGAGGCGCCGAGAGTCTCACCAGCAGTCTC
>DAIRED010000301.1:0-2395 GCA_036795795.1 Thermoplasmatota archaeon
GGAATTCGGAGACGCCCCGCACGCCCCGATGGTGCTCCACGAATGGGCGCTGAACCGTGGATGAGCAGTTTCGTCCACCTCCGGGAAAAGCATCTATATCCCTCGGGCGATGCTCAGGCGTGTTCGTCTCCCACCAACTCATCAAGCCCGACACCGTCGAGGACCGGGCGTACCAGACGTCCATCGCCCGCTCTTGCGCCCAGCGCCCAACGCTGGTCGTCCTGCCCACCGGCATCGGAAAGACGATGATAGCGGTCCTGGTCATCGCCGAGATGCTCAAACGCCAGAAGGGCAAGGTGCTCTTCCTCGCGCCGACGAAGCCGCTGGTCGAGCAGCACGCGCAGACGCTGCGGGACGTGCTTCTGGTCGAGGAGCCGGCGGTCTTCACCGGGGAGATGCCCCCGGAAGAGCGCAGGGAGGCGTGGGCGAAGTACAGCATCGTGGTCAGCACTCCCCAGGTCATAGTCAACGACATCATCTCCGGCGAGCTCTCGCTCGACGGGGTGAGCCTGCTGGTCTTCGACGAGGCGCACCGCGCCGTCGGCGACTACGCATACGTTTTCATCGGCGAGAAAATCAGGGGCAAGGGGCTCGTCCTCGGGATGACCGCCTCTCCCGGCAGCGACCCGCAGAAGGTGATGGAGGTCTGCGCCAACCTCGGCATCCAGGCAGTCGAAATCCGAGGCGAGGAGGACCCGGACGTCGCGCCGTACCTTCACGACATCGACGAGCACTGGATACGCGTCGACGTGCCGTCGGAGGTCAAGAAGGCCGCCGAGTTGCTGCGGGCGATTATGAACGAAGCAGTCAACACATTGCGTACCCAGGGTTTGCTCCCGCGCGGCAAGCCATCGTCAGTCAAATCAATCCTGGACGCGCAGCAGCTCATCCAGGCGAAGCTCCACTCATCCGCCCAGAAGGACCCGCGCCTGTTCCAAGCCCAGGCGACGGTCGCCCTCGCCATGAAGGCCAACCACGCCCTCACGATGGCGGAGACTCAGGGCGTCGGGGCGCTCCTGGCGTATGTCGAGCGCATAGAGGACGACGGCACGAAATCGGGGCGCAACCTGCTGGCGGACCCGAGGATGATGGAGGTGCGCCGCATCGCGTCGAAGCTAGACTTCGAGCACCCGAAGGTCTCGCGCGTCGTCGCCGTCGTCGAGGAGGAAATCCATTCCAACCCGCGCGCCAAGATAATCGTATTCACGCACTACCGTGAAATCTGCGAGATGGTCACCGCCGAGCTCAACAACGTGAAGGGCGCGCGCGTCGTCCGCTTCGTCGGCCAGGCCACCAAGGGCAGGGACAAGGGCATGAAGCAGAAGGAGCAGGTCGCGCTCCTCCAGAAGTTCCGCGACGGGGACTTCAACGTCCTGGTGGCGACGAGCGTCGCCGAGGAGGGCTTGGACATTCCGGCGACGGACCTCGTCGTATTCTACGAGCCCGTCCCGAGCGAAATCCGCACCATCCAGCGCCGCGGTCGCACGGGCAGGAGCCGCGCCGGAAAGGTCGTCTACCTCATCACAAGGAACACCCGCGACGAGGGAGCATACTGGGTGAGCAAGCGCAAGGAGGGGAGGATGCACGACGACCTGGAGCGCCTCCGCTCGGAGCTGAAGAATCGCATCGCCGTCGGCGAGCCCGCGGAGAGCGCGTTCAAGAGCGCCTTTGACGCTGTGGCCCTCGCGCACGGAAAACCTGTCCCCAAGAACGTCGCCCCTCTGCCGGATGCCCCACCTCCGCACGCCGAGACATCCGAGGAATCGAAAGCATCGGGCAAATCGGAGGAGGGGGACGGGGATCCCCCACCGTCGCTGGACTCAGGTCCAGTTGCACCGGACCACCCGGAGCTGGCGAGGAAGGGGCAGGCGACCCTCGGCGATTTCAAGCCGGAGGCGCGGCAAACGCAACCGCATCAATCCGCGGCAGAGAGTGGTGTTCCAGCCTCCGTGCAAGGCGCGGCGGCTGAGCTCCCTCAGGAGGGGAAGGCAGAGGTCGTCGTCGACAGCAGGGAACTCAACTCCTCGGTCGTGCGTGAGCTGGCTCGTATGGGCGTGGCGGTAAAGACCGCGCAAATCCCCACCGGTGACTACATCGTTTCCGCGCGTGTCGCGGTCGAGCGCAAGGAGGCGGAGGACTTCCTGGCCTCGATGCTCGACGGGCGATTGTTCCAGCAGGCCAAGGAGCTCAAGCGCGCCTACCAGCGGCCGGTCATGGTCATCGAGGGCGAGACGCTCTTCGGCCTGCGCCAGGTCTCCGACGCCGCGATTTACGGGGCGCTGGCGGCCATTGCCGCGGACTTCGGGATTCCCACGTTATTCGCCAAGGACCCGCTCGAGACCGCGCGCATAATCCACGCGCTGGTCAAGCGCGAGCTCGCCTCCGGCGGCGGCCC
>DAIRED010000302.1:0-2364 GCA_036795795.1 Thermoplasmatota archaeon
GGGTCAAGCAGGTTCGTTAGAATTTTGATCGTCGTGGTCTTTCCCGAGCCGTTCGGTCCGAGGTATCCCACGATATCGCCCTTTTTAATCGACAGGGAGATGCCGTCCAGGACTCTGATGTTCTTCGAATAGCACTTTACGAGATTCTCGGTCTTGATGGCGTCCATTAGGAATCACTGCAGGAACCATCGTCCTGGAGGTAGATACCATTTTTCCGAACTGTGACCGAACTTATTCCCAAATCATTCCCACGTTATCTTGAACAGTATCGAAAGGGCAACGCACTCGATGATGTTAATAAATAGAAAGCTGAATGGAGCGCCTTGTGAGCCGTTGTGGGCTTCAAAGGAAGCCTCCACCGGGAAAACTATCATAAACAACACGAAGAAAACGTCCTTCAGAAGGAACATCGACGCGAAGAAGAGGAGGCCCGCCGCGAACTGGGATTTTGTTTTTTTGTAGCTGGCCCAGTAGACCGAGAGCAATCCCAGAAGCAAACAGATGTTTATCACTCCGATTGTCGCCACCGTTACCCTGACCAGGAACTCGTTGTCCATTTCAGATACCACCCTTAATATCTTTATCCCCGCCTATCTTGTTATTCCCAATTCGTTCCAAAATCTCCTCGAAAACACCGTAGTTTTCCTCCATCAGTGGCGTCAGGAAATACATGTTACCATATTTGTCGCCAGTCGGGGAGATGAGGTTCTCCTTGACCAGGACGTCGACGTGATGCCTCGCCGTCGTGTAGTCCACGCCGAGTATCTCGCTTAACTGGTTCGCGTTGTACGGTCTCTTCCGCAGGGTCTCGATTATTTTGGCGCGGTTGATTCCCCCCTTCGTACCGGCTATCAGCCACCAGAGGAGCTTCTTCATTACGCTCCCTAAGCATGAATCGGATATATTTAATATAATCTCTGTCGGAGGACTGGCAATAGATCAATCGGCGTGTTATGAGGTGTCCGTCTACGGCTTCATATCCCCTTCTTCAGCTTCCTCGCCAGCGCCGGCGTCACGCCCGGTATCCTCGTGAGCTCCGCCATCTCCGCCCTGTGGATGTCGTCCTCGGAGCGGAAGCCGGCCTCCCAGATGCCGTTCGCGCGTGCGTAACCCACGCCTGGCACGGACATGAGCTCGCGGACGAACGACTCGCGGTCGCGCTTGGCCGCCTTCTTCGAGCCCTTCTTCTTCGGCGCGCCCAAGTCGCCCGCAATCGCATCTTCCATCTCCAGCAAGAGGGCGTTCTCCTTGTCCTTGTACTGCAGCCTGGCGCCGCAAGCCGAGCACTTCTTCGCGCCGATGTCGTTCTCCTCCCCGCACTCCTGGCATGGCACGGATCGTCCAGCGGATTTCTTCGGGGGAGCCAGCTCAGGCGCCTTGCGCTGGGGAGGTTGCGGCCTTTCTGCCTTCTTGGGCGACATTGTTGCGCCAGCACCGCCAGCGTCGCGCTCCGCCGCGGCCATATTCTTCACCGCGTCGGGGAAGTCCTGGGCGAGCGTCAGCGCCTCCTCGAACGATTCTATTGCGAGCGCCAGCTTGCGGGCGCGCCTGAGCGCGAGCCCCCGCAGGTTCCACAGCTCCGGGCTGCGAGCGTCGATTGCGATGCCGTCGTCAGCAGCCCTGATGGCTCCATCGATATCGTCGGATTCGAGCAGCAGGAATGATTTGAGCGCGAACGCTTCTACAGTCTTCGCATCCGCCTCCTGGAGCAAATCCATCGCCTCGGCGTGCCTTCCCTGCCTCGCGAGGACGGAGGACTTGCCAACAAGCGCGGGATATGCGTCCGGGCGAGCGTCCAGCGCCTTGTCGAACGACTTCAGCGACTGCTCAAGCTCGCCAGATGCCGCCAGGACTGTGCCGCGCGCGCACCAGGCTTCCCAGTGGCCTGGCTCGCTCTGGACTGCCCTGTCCAGGAACGTCATCGCCTCGTCCCTCTTCCCAGCAGAGGACATTGCGACTCCGGCCAGGCTCCACAGGTCGGCGCTCCAGCTCGCCCCGTCAGCGGCCTCCGCGCGGACCTCCAATGATTTGCCCTTGCGCCCCCAGGCGTCGAGCAGGTCGGCCTTCAACAGCAGCAGCGATGTCGATGGCCCGCTTCTGGCAACCAACGCTTCGAGCGCCTCGCCCGCGGCCGCGTATCGCCCGGCGGCCATGAGCGACTCGACGCGTCCGACGGCTGCCGCATCGTCGGCCGGGTTGCCGTCCAGCGCTTCCTCGAAATGCTTGGCGGCGTCCTCGTAGTGGCCGAGCGCGTATGCTGCAGCGCCTTGCATCCTCGAGAGCATAGGGTCGTCTTCCAGCAGCGCCGCCTCGCCGAAGCGCCCGATCGCGTCCTCGTACTGGCCCAGGCGCATGTGGGCCTCG
>DAIRED010000303.1:0-2356 GCA_036795795.1 Thermoplasmatota archaeon
CGCCGCCGTTTATCTCTGGTTCGAGGTCCTTGCCCGCGCAAGAGGCAACCCATCCATTCTTCGGCTCGTAGGCGACTTGCTGTATCCACGAAGAGTGAGACGCCTCGAAGTCGAGGTAGTTGCCGCGCGGGTCGACGGACGAGCCGCTCTCGGCCCCATCGAAGTCCATCGCGAAGCCGAATGTCCTGTTGACGGCCCCCGCCCAGGTTTCCTGGCCCATGTACCAGAACTTCTCATCCCTCGTTGAAGACAGCGACGTGAGGTCGAATTCAGAGCCGAGCTGGGAGACGACCTTGACGTCGTTTGCCCTATCGATCCCGATGTTCTCCGAAGAGAGGAAATCCGACTTTCCATCCACCTTGATGTAGTGGTTGACGTCGAACGGGCCTGTGCCGTTCAGGGTTGTGTTCGCCACTCCGCCTCCACCCATCCGGGCCTCCTTGGCGAGCAGGTACTGGGGCAGGCCGTAGGCGTCGAACGCCATCGGCCATCCGTAATACGGCGAGTCCACGTCATCAACTGTGAGGTACTTCCCCTCGAGGTTCTCAGTCGCGAAGTCGATGCCGGTGTCCGCGACCGCGACCTTGACGCCGTCCCCGGTGTAACCGAGCGCGGCGGCCTGGGGGACGTTCTGCGGTATCCTGAAGTTGTAATCTCCCCAAGGGGTGCTGGATGGCTCGTAAATCCATCCTCCCGAGGTGCTGGTGGCGGTTTCTCCGCCATCGCTGTATTTGGCGAAGCCGCCCTCGGACGCCACGCCCGTCTCCGGCACGAGGTCGGCCTTAGATACGGGGACCAACGGTTCCGAGTCTTGCTCCGAATTCACTGAGGTTCGGCGTCCGCTGAGAGCCCCGCCCGCGGAGCTCACCAAAAGCATGGCCACTATCCCCAAGCACAATACGCACAACTTGCTGCTGTTCGCCGGCATTCAAATCTCTCCTTTCAAATCTCGTCGAGCCGTTTTTATACTGTATTGGTTGAGTGTATTTTAAGGTTTCCTTGCAACCCGAGGATGGCCTTTTTCAAATGTTGCGCAGCGGAGGAGGCCGGGGATTCTGCCGTCAGGTTCTGCACCGGCGGCGGGGCAAGGAATTGGCCAGTTCTGCCATTAATATATACCTCCGAGCCCTCCAAATAGAAAATTACATATACTCTAGCTGTTAATATAGCTACGAGTGATTCGGGGCACATTCGAGTGAAGCTTTTATCCCCGAGTATTCAAGAGAATGGAGGACGAAACAAATGGGCAGATTGGGGCAGTTGAAAATGGCTAGCCTGGTTTCGATAGTGCTCGCCCTGGCGATGGTTGTTCCGGCGGTCGCGTTGACCGTCGACACGAACGACTCCGTCCCGGACGCGGCGCAGAACGGAGAGTATGTTCTGGTGAACTACAACGGGAACGACAACACCGGGACGCTCAACGACATCGGAGCCAGCATTGTGAGCTTGAGGGAAAACGGGGCATACGTCAGGGTGACGGAGGAGCAGAAGGCTTACCTCTCGAACCAGTTCGACGTCGTCTCGCTTCCCGGAAGGACAACCGTCAACCTGGCGGAGCAGGGGATAATCTTCGACACGAACGAAGGATACACCCTGGACGCCAAGTGGCGCAACCCGAACACCAACACGTACATGGTTCAGTTCGTCACTTCTGGCGAGTCCGCGTGGTTCGACGGCGTCGAGGCGGTAGCCGGCGAGATACTCTCGGCTGTAGGGGACAACGTCGTCATCGTTAAGATGACCCCCGAAGCACTGGCATCCGTCGAGAGCCTCGATTACGTGCAGTGGGTCGGAGCTTACGAGCCGGGGTTCAAGATGGACCAAAAGATACCCTCGACTGGAATCGTCAAGGTGTCCGTGTTCTCGTACCCGGGCGTTGATGGTGCAATGCTGGTCAACGATTTGGCCGCACTGGGCGCACTCAACATCGAGGATTCGCAATCCGGCTGGGCGATCTGCAGCATAGAAGCATCGGCGCTTCCGGCGGTCGCAAAGCTCGAGACTGTTGCGAACGTGTGGCACGTCGGCGAACCCGAGCTGCACAACAACGTCGCGACGAGGATAGTGCAGGCGCAGGATCTCTGGGTCAACACGGTTTCCAACCTGCCGCAGAGGATATGCGGCCAGGGACAGATAGTCCACGTTCAGGACACCGATGTCGACGCCACGCACAGGGACTTCCTCAACGGGCCCTTGGGCGACAGGCTGAACAACATCGACGGAGCCGCAGACACGGACGGGCACGGAACGCACGTTTGCGGGATAGTCGGCGGCAACGGGTACAACATGGAAGTGTACCTGGGCCTCACGACGACCGACAACATCTACAACCAGATTGCAGCATCCAACCCAGCAG
>DAIRED010000304.1:0-2327 GCA_036795795.1 Thermoplasmatota archaeon
ATTATTTGATACCGAGGCCGCAGGGCTTAAGTGGATGTGAGGGAATGCACCGACGGTGGTAAGCGCTGGAGCTCTCCCTATTGCCGTTCGCTGTGCTGGCTATCCTGCCGTTCGCAATCGCCCTAGCCAGGAAGGGCTGGATTTCCCAGTGGCTTGTGGTCGCCAACGTCGTGATATTCGGTTACATGGAAATCCTCTGGATGGCGTACCCGGAGAGATACCTCGCCCTGTGGGGTGACGTGGCGTTCCATTCCGACGAACCGCTTGGAATCGGTTTGCTGGCATCGATGTTCGTCCACGCGGACGTGCTGCACCTGCTCGGCAACATGCTGGTCCTCTACTTCATCGGCGTGGCGCTGGAGGAGCGCATCGGGACGAACCGCACGATGGCGATATACGTCGCGACCGGGGTGCTCTCGACCGTCGGTTACGCCCTCTTCCGCTGGAACCAGGACTTCGCGCTGGTCGGTGCGTCCGGCGCGGTCTCGGGGCTGATGGGGGCGATGCTCGTCCTGTACCCCAGGGACGAGATTGCCATGATAGTTGGACCGATATTCATGAGGCGTGTGCCTGTCTGGATTGCGGTTTGCGCGTTCTTCGGGATGGAGGTCATCTTGACCTTGCTAGTTTATAGCGGCGACAACGTAGCCCACGCGGCGCACGTCATCGGGCTCGTCGCCGGAATCTCGCTGGCCCCGGCGTTGATGAGGGGTGCTAGTGAAAAGGCGCGGACAGGCGGACGGGAATCCGAGCAGAGGCTTGCCCGCACGCTGACAAAGGTTGCGACAACGCCCGAAGCGAGGGCTGCGGCCGAGTCGGCAGAGCGCGAGGAAATCGACGACGTTCGAAGGGCCTGGCTCGACAAGGCGCTTGAGGTTGCCAGGTGCCCGAAGTGCTCCGGACCGCTCGCGCGCAGGGGCGAGGGAGCCGTGTGCAGGAAGTGCAAATCGGAATACTGAGGATGGAAAAGGCAATAACCCCAGAGGACTATCCCTAGCCGGGGTGCAAGATGCCCGTTTGCCCGCTCGAGTACCGGTACGGCAGAGAGAAGATGAAGTCCATATTCTCGGAGGAGTCCAAGCTCCAGGCTATGCTGGACGTCGAAGCGGGGCTCGCGCGCGCCCTCGCAAAAGTAGGGCGCATCCCCGCGCCGGCTGCCAAAACGATAACCTCCAAGGCCAAGACATCCGTCGTTACCGTCAAGCGCGTGAGCGAAATCGAGTCCCAGACACGCCACGACATCATGAGCATCGTGAAGGCGCTGGCCGAGAAGTGCGGTGACGACGGCGGGTACGTGCATCTTGGCGCCACTTCGAACGACATAATCGACACCGCGACGGCCCTCCAGCTGAAAACCGCGATGGGGATTTTGATAGACGACTGTCGAGGGTTGAGGGACGCCCTGCTGGTTCTCGCTGCGAAGCACAAGCGCACGCCGATGGTCGGGCGCACGCACGCCCAGTTCGCCGTGCCTGTCACGTTCGGCCTGAAGATGGCGGTGTACGCGATGGAGATGCAACGGCACGTCGACCGCCTGACGGAGGCGAAGAGACGAGTCTGCGTCGGCAAGCTGGCGGGGGCTGTGGGAACCGGCGCCGCGCTGGGTAAAGATTCACTGAAAGTTCAAGAACTCCTGATGAGGGAGCTCGGGCTGGAAGCGGAGGAGGCCGCAACGCAGCTCGTCGGGCGCGATCGGTACGCCGAATTCGCGATGTTGTGCGCTGGCATAGCCGCCTCGATTGAGCGCTTCGGTACCGAGGTCCGCAACCTCCAGCGCAGCGAAATCTCCGAGGTCGCCGAGGCTTTCGACGCCAAGAAGCAGGTCGGCTCGTCGACGATGGCGCACAAGCGCAACCCGATAACTTCGGAGAACGTGTGCGGCCTGGCCAGGATAGTGAGGTCGTTCGTCACGCCGTCGCTGGAAAACGTGGTCTCGTGGCACGAGCGCGACCTGACGAACTCGTCCGCCGAGCGGTTCACGCTCTCGCACGCGGCTGTTCTCACCGACGACATCGTAGTGAAGATGACCGACGTCTTCGCTCACCTGGCCGTATTCCCGGAGAGGATGCGCGCCAACATCGAGAGCGCGGGCGGCCTGATAATGGCCGAGAGCGTCATGATAGCGCTGGTGGACAAGGGTATGTCGCGCCAGGACGCGCACGAGGCCACGCGGAAGGCGGCGATGCTGGCGACAGACCGAAAGGTCCCGTACCGCGAGGCGCTGCTGCGCGACGCGAAGATTAAAAAGCTCCTCGGACCGAAGGGCCTGGACAAGGTGCTGGACCCGATGAGCTACATAGGCTCAGCGGAAGCGATTGTGGAGCGAG
>DAIRED010000305.1:0-2246 GCA_036795795.1 Thermoplasmatota archaeon
GTCCCGACGTTGGCCCCCGAGCCGCGGAGCGACTCGATGTCGTTCTCGAGGGACGAAATCTCACGGAGGAAGCGCAGCTTCATCGACCCCTTGACGCTCCTCTTTCCATCCATCATTATCTCGACGGCCTTGCGAACCTCTTTCTTCTTGCCGTAGATGACCGCCTCGGAAATCAGCCGCCTTCCCTCGGAAACGTCAATGCTTCGCTCCTTCGCGATTGCCAGGAGCGGCTTCAGCTCGTTCGCGGATTCGGACAGCAGCTTGTAGAGCCCTTTCTCGTCCAGGGAGGCGACGTCGACGACGTCGGACTGGGCAGGCTGCGACGAAGGCTCTTGCGGGGCGGGAGATTCATCCGTTTCGGGCGCAGCCTCGGTCTGGGCCGCCTCACCGGGCGCGTATTCCTGCGTCGACGGCGCTCCTAACTCCGCTGCCGCGCTGGGTTCGGCACCCGTTGCATACTCCGATGTCATGGACCCGGGCGCTTCCGGTGTCCCGGGGATTCCCTGGCGTTCCTCTGCAGGCTCACCCTGAGCCGGAACCGAAGCCTCCTTGGCCGCGTGCTCCGCGCCGCAGTTGGGGCAAGCTGTTACGCCCGATGGCAGCGGCTCGCCGCAAGTGGAGCAAGAGCGCTGGCCGCTCTTCTCCAGCGGTTGGGAAAGCTCCAAATCGAACTCCTTCAGCTCGTCCTGGGAGACCTCCGCGTCATCCTCGTTCAAGCCCGTCTTCGGGAGCAGGTTGATGGCCCCGGTCGCCGAGATGACCTTGTTGTAGCAGTCAGCCGCCATCTTCGGCTCGCCCAGCTTCCTGTAGACGTCGGCCTTGGCAATCCAGGCGCCGTCGTACTTGGCGTCTATCTCCGTCGCCTGGTCGTACGATGCGAGCGCCTCCCTGAGCCTGTTGAACTTCATCAGCGTCGAGCCGCGCGCGTACCAGGCCTCCGTGTCCGAGGGGTTCTCCTGGAGCTTCTTCTCGTAGAACTCCAGCGCCTTCAGGTCCGCCTCCTTGGCGTCCACGGTGCTGGACTTGTCGAATATCATCCCGCACTCGTAGCAAGACGTCTCGAAAGCGCTGAGGATGGTCCCGCACAGAGTGCACTGGCGCTCGGCCTCGACATCCTCGGCCGTGAGCTCGGTGGCGCGAACGCCGTCCAAGTCTATCCTCATCAGCTCGCCCTTTATCTGGGCGGCGGTCTTCTTGCCGATGCCCTTGATGGACGCCAGCTCCTTCACGGTGGCGGATTTCAACGACCGCAGGTCGGTGTATCCAGCATCGTACAGCGCCTTGGCCTTGAGCGGGCCGACGCCCTTCAGCTTGACCAGCTCGACTAGCTCCTCGGAGACCAGCGGTTCGAGGGGCTTGGATTCGGACTCAGCTTTCGATGGGATTATCTCGTCCTTGGGCGCCTCGCCGTTGCCGTCCTTCGCGAACTCAGCCCCGCAGCTCGGGCACGCATTGGCCTCCGAATCGACCAGCGTCCCGCACATGGGGCAGGCGAACTCGGCGGCTTCGTCGGTGAGCCTGGTCTTGCACACGGGGCAGAACTTGGCCTCGTCAGCTATTTTGCTACCACAAACAGGACAGCGCATTCGCGGTACTCCGAGCACGACAATGCCTAGGTTGGTTTTATAATTTCTGGATAGCGCATCATAACTGAAAAATATCGCCAGAGCAGGAATTTGTCCATGTTAGAACGATTTTGTTAATGAAAAACGGATAATTTGAATAATGGCGCACAAACATGCTCCAAATCGGTCGGTATTCGCAATTGGGGTCAGAAAAGCAGCGCCGCATACGATTATTTTCAGGTCATATCCCCGGCTCGGGCTATGCCAGCTCAAGCTGTACCATGCTAGAGCATCCATTGGCTCAAGGCATCCATATTGCGGTTCTTGAAGGCCAGTTCCTCAGGTCGGGCTCTTCCATGCTAGAGCATCCATTGGCTCAAGGAATCTTAATTGCGGTTCTTGAGCCAGATACGGCCTAACTCCCCGCTGTATAAATGATGGAAGCCGTTAGGCCTATCCCAGCTCGGGCTCTGCAATATTTAGAAAATAAGCGCCCGAGCTGGGATTCGAACCCAGGTCTAAAGCTCCGCAGGCTTTTAGGATGTCCAAGCTACCCCACTCGGGCACTTCAACGGCGCGTGGGGTAGTATGGTAGGGTAGCTTGATTTCTACCTGTAGGCGACATCATAACTTTCCGGCCTACGACCACCGCCAACGCTCTGCATTCTTTCGTACTCGTTG
>DAIRED010000306.1:0-2246 GCA_036795795.1 Thermoplasmatota archaeon
GACGTGGACGAGGTCGCCGCGATATCCAAGAAGGTCTACAAGGCACGGTCGAAGCGCTGGATACGCTCGCTGCTCGAGTCGGGGGACATCGGTTTCGTCGCTGTCGCCGATGGGCGCATCGCGGGCTTCTCGTTCATGACCATCGTCGGGGAGAAGGCGCGCTTCCACAGCATCACGGTCCATCCAGAGTTCCGCGGCAGGGGAATCGGCAAGGAGCTGATGCGGGCGAGGCTGAACGCCGCGGGGCAGCTCGGCGTCTCGTCCGTCATCCTCGAGATTGCCGACTGGAACATGCCGTCTCTGACGATTTCGACGACCTTCGGCTTCAGGCCCGTCGGCTCAATGTACGTGGAGACGGTGCGAACCAGACGCATCAAGAAGGACATTGTGAGGCGGTGAGGATGGCGCAGGCACTCTTGGGCCGGCACCCCGAGCCGATATTCACAATCGACGCGGAGTCGGAGCCTGTCCAGTCCGCCAACACGCTCGGCATCCTTCCCGAGTTCCAGCGCTGCAGCTTCCTGCCGGAGAGCGCCGCTACTCGTGCCCCCGGCGGAACTGCGGTTCGGCGCCACGACGGCCTGGCAGACGACAATCGGACGATACTGCTGCCCGGCGCGTCGGTCGTCCTCGGGGAAACGACCTATTACCTGTCCGTCAAGGGGGTGGGCACGCGCTCGCCGATGTTCGGCTTCGCCGACATCTTCCCTGCCGGCGGGCGCTCTGCGTGGGCCGGTGCCAGCCTCGACGAACACTGGCGCGAGAGGGCGTACCACGCCCCGGTATTCACGGGGGAGATGTGGTTCGGCGGCGGGCCTTACGGCGCGTCGGGGGAGGAGGGGCCGAGCGACTCCGTGCGCATCACGGAGATGGCCGGCGACACTCCGCAGAACATCAACGGTTTCTGGATATGCCCGGTCCTGGCTTACAACAGGCTGCCGGAATGGCTCGTCAGTTCTTTCGAGGGCAGCTACTGGTACAGGCGCTGGCGCGCGGGATGGTTCCAGGAAATCCGTCTCGTCCCGTCGGACGTGAGGCTCTACTTCCACTCCGAAGCGCCCATCGGGGTCAAGCCGCAGCAGGTGCTCTCGGCGTTCGGGGTGGACGACGCTGACCAGATGGACGCATTCATCGAGAGGTTCATCGCCTCGGGCGTCGGCGCGCTCACGCTCGCGGCCAGGACGGCGAAGCCGTGCGAAAATGGCTTCGAGCTGCTCGACTACGACGACGTCTGGCTGGACAAGGATTCGGTCATCGCCCCCGACGGGACGATACACTTCGCGGACATAGACGACGTGGAGTGGCGGAGGTTCGACGACGGGGCCGGGGCGCGGAAAAAGATGGCCCGCCAATTCGAGCGCAACTTCTACGAGTTCATGTTCGGGCTCGACAGCCTGATGTCCGAGAGGGACCGGATGGCCGGTCGGATTCCGTCGGTAGCGCAGCGGAGGGCCGAGCTAGGCGCGAGGTACGAGATGGCCCTCGCGGCGGACAAGTTCGCGAGGACGGAGAGCTCCGCGGCCGGGGTGGATTTGGTGCTCTCGCCGCCATGCGGCGAAGTGGGCCAGGTGACGATACGGCTCGTGGATTACGCGGGAGGCGCTTGAATGATTTGCAGCCAGGTGTACGATGCCTTGATGAGGGTGGAGCAGGGGGACGCCGGTGTCGATTCGGGTGCGGTCAAGAAGCTGATGGGGATGGGGCTGCTCAACGAGGTCGGGCTGTCCTCCCCCAACGAGGCTGACATCCTGCGCCTCAGGGAAGAGCTGCTCGCGGCCTCGCGCGAGAGGACCCAGCTAGTTGACCCTGGTTTTTCGGTTTTGCCGCAAGGTCTCATGGTGAAGCGACGCAATGATGAGTCCAAGGAGAAACGCATAGCCTTCCTGGACTCAAAAACCAGGGAGCTGCGCGGCCGCATACTGGAGCTCGCTGCGCAGGGGGCCGCGGCGAACGCGCTGGCGCTACCAGGCGGAGCCAGAGTCCAGATATCGTTCGCGGGCAGGGAGGCGATGCACAACATCGCGCCGCGCCTCGGGCGCGTCGCCGGGCTCGAGTACGCTGCGTTCCAGGGTCAGATGGCCTCGCTGGAAAAGTCGTTCGCGTCGCGCGGCGAGCGGGCCCGCCGGCTGCTGAAGAAGCTGTCGCCGAAGTTCAAGGGGACCGAGGAGATTCACCTGAGGTCGGCGGTCGTCGGGCTGTCGGCGCTGCCGAACCCGGCGCAATGATTATTTCCGATTACTTTCCCG
>DAIRED010000307.1:0-2214 GCA_036795795.1 Thermoplasmatota archaeon
GGCTGGGTGTTCTACAGCCTACGGGCCTGCCAATTTCTTAACCGTCACTCCGCCCTCCCCGAGGACCTCTAGGGCGAGCTCGTCGGGATAGCCGTCCCGATAGAACACGCGCGTTATTCCGGCGTTGACGATGAGCTTGGCGCAGACGCTGCACGGGCTGTTGGTGACGTACATCGTGGCGTCCTTAATGCTGACGCCGAAGTATGCCGCCTGGACGATTGCGTTCTGCTCTGCGTGAACACCCCTACAGAGCTCGTGCCTCTGCCCGGACGGAACCTTGAGCCTCTCCCTGAGGCAGCCGACCTCCTCGCAGTGGGCCATCCCCCTGGGCGCCCCGTTGTAGCCGGTCGAGAGGAGGCGCTTCTCCTTGGCTATGACGGCTCCGACCGCGCGTCTCATGCAGGTCGAACGCGTCGCGGCCAGGTGCGCCATTTGCATGAAATACTCATCTATCGCGGGGCGGTCTATCGGGCGCTTGCCCGCCTGCGCGGCGCCTCGCTTAGTGGGCTTCTTCTGTGACATCGCGTCCCCGACGCGCTTGGGCTTGATAAATCTTTATATTCCGCGCGCATTGTGGCCCTAGAGGCAGGACGGAGCGATGAATCCGGAGAAGCGCCAGTCTTACAAGGAAGGCACAGTGAGCTTTCTAAAGGAGGTCGCCATCGCGGCGCTGGCAGTCGGAATCGTGCTGGGAGGTCTGTACGCCTACAGCGGAGTCTGGCCGCCGATGGTCGTCGTCGAGTCGGGGAGCATGCAGCACAGCGACACCGAGAGCAAGATCGGCGTCATCGACACGGGGGACATGGTCTTCGTCCGCGACGTGAAAAGCCACGAACGCGTCGTGACTTACGTCGATGGCCGGGAGAACAACCTCAACAACTACGGCGACGCTGGAAACGTCATCGTCTACAGGCCTTACGGGGACACCACGAAGGTGCCCATCATCCACCGCGCTGTGGCTTGGGTCGAGGTCAACGACTCGCGCGTCCAGGAGCTGCCGGGCGGGGCCATCGATTACGACAACTACACCTTCGACGTCCCGATACTCGGCCTCGTCGGGATGGGCATATACAACTTCACCATACCCAGCTACGGCTACACGGAGATGGATTTCACCATCTACCTCCTGCCGATACTCAGGTACCACCAGTGGGCGGGGACTGTGCCGCACGACGGTTACGTGACTGCGGGGGACCACAACGTCGCCAAGCACCACGGCTACGACCAGCTGCAACCGTCGATTTGCAGCGACCTCATAGCCGAGGACTGGGTCATCGGAGTCGCGTTCGGGGAAATCCCCTGGTTCGGCCTGCTCAAGCTGGCGCTCTCCGGAGGAGCTGGCAGTGACGTCCCGGCCAACAGCTGGTACATGCTCGGCGCGACCGTTTTCGTGGTTCTCGCCGTGCCGTTCTGCATCGACTACGTCGTCCCGAAGGCGAGGGTATGGTGGAGGAAGCGGCATGGAAATGCTGGAGGCCCAGCCGACCAGACAGCCAAGTCCGGCGGGGAGGGAGACATCCTGCCCGACACGAAGGATGGTAGAACCGCCGAAGGCCCCGAAGGGAGCTCCGGCGATGGCCAGATGAAGGAACCGGCCAAGGATATTCCGGGCAGCGGCGATGCGGGTAATGATGCTCAGAAATGAGCTGGACAACATTGCGCCAGCAAATTCCACCTATTTAAAGAGCTAACTATATATATTGCGGTCGCTATATACCCGTCTCAATCGGCGGCGCCTGTTGGCGCTCGAATGACAAGCGGGTGTCTGAAAGATGGGCGGAATAGTCAAGATAGGAATCACGGGGCTGCCGAGCGCTGGCAAAACTCAAACTCTCATTAAAATAATCGAGATGCTCGAGGCCGAGGGCCGCACGATTGGCGGAATGATAACGGAGCCGATCATCCAAAAGGGAAGGCGCGCCGGATTTTACGTGGTGGACTGGGCGACGAAGGAGAAGAAGGTCTTCGCCCACACAAACATCGAGTCCAACATCATGGTCGGCAAGTACGGCGTCAAAATCGAGGCTCTCGACACGGTCGGCGTCCAGGCCATAAGGCATGCGGCCGAGTCCTGCGAGATTATCGTTATAGACGAGGTCGGGAAGATGGAGGTCGAGTCCGAACTTTTCATCGCGGCCGTCAAGGACGCGCTGGACGTCGACAAGCCGATGATAATCACCCTCCACAAAAAGTCCCGCAACCCGCTGCTCCAGG
>DAIRED010000308.1:0-2162 GCA_036795795.1 Thermoplasmatota archaeon
GAATCCAATTGGTCCTATATAAATTCTCTACCCCGTCCCTTCGTTGGACTCGTGATTCCTCCTAAGTCCCCAAACCTCAGGGCATCCAGTTGTACCTAACAAAAGCCGGGATACAATGAGCCCATTCAGCTGCTAATCGTCGGAACCGTGCGCACTCCTGTCCCGCCGTCAAATCTTGGACGGAGATGCTCCGGCGAGGCATCCACGCGACCTCTCGTCGTTTGGATGGAGTTCACGGTCGAGGTGATTCGCTAAACTACGATACGGTCGTGGACCCTCAGCTTCTATCTAAGACGATAACCTTAAATAAGTAATGATACATATTGTACTTAGTGAATTCCTATGGTGAATATGACAATAGCAATCCCACAAGATCTCCATGAGAAAATGCGCAAGCACAACGAAATCAAATGGAGCGAGATTGCGAGGCGCGCAATTAGAGAATATGCCGAGGAGTTAGATAAACTTGATCGGCTGACTGCAGACAGTAAATTAAAAGAGGAAGATATCGATGAAATCGGGCATAAAATAAAACGCGATATCGCAAAGCACTACAGGAAGTACGCTAAATGAAACTCGTGGTAGATTCAAACATCGTAATTGCTGGGATATTACGAGATTCCATTACACGTAAAATCCTCTTTCATCCACTATTTTCATTTTACATACCAGACTATAGTTTCATTGAGATTGACCGCCACATGGATGAACTTATAGAAAAATCCGGATTAACAAAACATAGATTCCACCAGGTAGTTGATAAAATTAAAGAAAATCTTATCATTATTCCAGAACAAGAATTTGACAGCAAATACCCAAAAGCATTTGAGTTGATGTGTAAAATCGATGAAGCTGATGTCCCATTCATCGCGCTTGCGCTGTCATTCGACAATGATGGAATATGGAGTAACGATGTCCATTTTGAGAAACAGAATCAAGTCCGAATCTGGACCACAAAGGATTTGATAGAAGAATTGCGCGAGTTAGAAGAGGAATTACATTACTAGGGGGTCCACGACCTCTGCTGTAATTCGCTCATCCCCAAGTGACAGTACCTAGTCGTTCGTTTCACGAACTCTAAATACATGACGTTCCTTAAATAATTCTCTACCCCGTCCCTTCGTTGGACTCGTGACTCTCACTTTAAACCACATTCCTAAGTGTATCCAGATGTACCGTGGAGAAACCGGGATACAACCGAACTTGAATGTCTAAGCCGTTCGAGCCGTGCGCACCCTTGTCCCGCCGTCAAATCTTGGACAGGGATGCTCCGGCGAGGCATCCACGCGACCTCTCGTCAAATGCTGGCGTTCACGGTCGAGGTGCCGACCTACGTTTCTAATCGGATATGTGCCCCTTTACATAGATTATAGGTCTGGTAATAGCCTAGCTGAATGAACCACTACTACGATTTCAATAGCTTCTGGCTTGATTCTGTAAACGATTCTATAATTTTGAAAGATACGCTCTCGCAAATCTTCTTTCTGATATTCTGGCACTATCCTGCCGACGTACGGAAACGCTGGTATCTTTTCGACGATAGCAACGATTCGCTGAGCGAAAATCCTAGCGTAATGCTCTGAATCATTTGCGATATAATCACAAATCTCTTCGAGGCCAGATGCAGCTCTTGGGGACCAGATTACTTTAACCATTTATTAAGACGCCCCTTGACTTCTTCGTGTGTGATTCCTTTTCCTTCGTCAAGTTCATTCAATCCAGCGTCTACTTTTTGTTTAAAGTATAACTCGGCCATAATGTCGGGGACATCTATATCTTCTGGCATCTGCTGAATCATCGCAATAACTTCATCTTTTACAGTTGTCATTTAAGCATCACCTTGTCGAAGTATATTATTGTCCGATGGGTATATAAGCTTTCGCTTTTACAAACATAAATTCGGGGCACATATCCTTAACATCCAGGCGGTCGTCCCCAAGTGACGTTTCCTATTCGCGCTCACGGCGCTGAAATACGTGGCGTTCCTTAAATAAATATCTACCCCGTCCTTCGGTTGAACCTCAGATTCTCGCTTTGTATCCCGCTCCTAACAACAGCCAGATGTTCCTCCCAAAAGTGGGGATACAACCTGCCCAGATTGTCTGAGTCGCTCGAACCGTGCGCACTCCTGTCCCGCCGTCAAATCCAGGACGGAGATGCTC
>DAIRED010000309.1:0-2141 GCA_036795795.1 Thermoplasmatota archaeon
AATCTATCAAAATTGGAGGGATGGGCTCCCCTTCTATCAAGTTCTATCACGGGCACGGAAAAGGCTCCGGAGTGGGTCCTAGAGGGCAACAAGCGCGTTTTCGAGGCGTCCTGGCGCAAGCGACGGGTCCGAATCGAGGCCGCGCCTTCTGTCCTGGAGGTCAGAGCTTCGTGCTCAGACCTCCCCCTTTCCATACCCGAGTTCGACGCCTACCTGAGCTTCCTGGAGGGCCTGTTCTACCCCGACTTCTACGGATACGCCTGGGAGTTTCCCTCCTTAGGAGTCAACGTGGACCGCGCGGGCTTCTGGATTGAAGGGTGCAGCTCGATAACGATGCAGGACGCCAGGGGCTACATCGCCAGGTGGTACAACAAGCAGGGCATCGGCGTAAGGCAGGAAGTCCACATGTTCAGCAATCTAGGATTAGACGACGTCCTGCGCTTCCTGAGAGGAAATGCGCCCTTAGGCGTCTCGGACCTGCGCGAGGACGTCAACACGCTGGAGAAGGGCGTCAGGGTGCTCTCCAAGGACTACAGGCGCATGCAGGTGATGCTGAAGCGGTTCCTGGAGATATTGCACGAGATGAGCCCGGAGCCCACAATACTGCCCTACGATTCGCGGGAGGGCAAATGAGCCCCGAGGGAAGCTGCGGGACAGAGGATATCCTTAAACCGTCCCAGGCGTATATCTCCCTGGCACCGAAAGGTGCCGAGAGGCATTGCAATGCCACAAGGGATGTACAGGATATTCTCCCCGGGACGGCTTCCCCGAGGAAAGCAACTGGACGTTCCGTACGCAGACGGCGAACCGGACCGAAGAGGAAGAACTGGATGCCCAATCCGTTCGGCAAATATCCCGACAAGTCGTCTGTGAAAAAGTACGTCGAAGCGACAAGACACTGGTACGCCGCATCATCAAACCAAGAGCGCACGAGGAAACTGAGAAGCGCGATACGGATGCTCCGCCAGCTGGGAGCGCCTCCCAGCCCGAAGGACGTGAAACCCGAGCATATAATGGCACTCCTCGACGAGCTGGAGCGCAAGGGGTTGGAAGGAGCGACGAGGAGAAAGCTCCTCGGCCACGTCAGGGACTACCTGGCCTACTACGGCAACGACGTCGTGACCACCATGAAGGCGAGGAAGCAGATCAAGCTCCCGAGGGAAGGGGGAAAGGAGGTCAGGCACCTTCCCGCCGACGCCATCGACAGGATACACAACACGGCGCTGACGATGGAAGGCTGGCGCGGCTCGATAGCCAGGTTCCTCACGCTGGTGTATCCGTACACCGGACTACGCCCGAGCGAGCTGAGGAAAATCGAGTTCAGGGACCTGGACCTGGCGAGATGGACGATGATGGTCCGCCACCCGAAGGGGGAACGCTCCTACGGGCGGCAGAGGTCCGTCGGAATCCTGCCGGCGATAAGGGAGCAATTCGCGAACTTCCTCGAGGAGCGCAGGGACTACCTGGCGAGCATCGGACAGCCCGAGAATGTGGCGCCGCTGATACCGCACAACAGCTGGACGGGTTTGACCTTCTGCCCGGAGCAGAAGTTCAGGAACATCAAGGTCGAGCTCGAACGGAAGTCCGGCATAAGGTTCAAGCTGAAGGACTACCGCGCGACCTTCTGTCAGATGGCCATAGACAACGGAGCTCCCCTGCAGGCGGTCTCGAAGGTGATGGGGCACAAGACAACGCAAACCACCGAACAGTACTACGGAAGAATGAGGGACGAACCCGCGATCGCGGAGATAGAAAAAGCGCTGATGAAGCCCAGCGCCGAAACCGTAAAAACCCTCGAATAACTTATATAAGTCGCACGACTGGCCAAGCCGGTAGAGAAAGGCCTTCAGGCCCGCATTCTCTATTTTCCCTCAGCGATCTTCGCCTTCTCCGCCAAATTTCTCCTCTCCTCGAGCAGGTGCTCCACCAGGTGCGCGAGAGTCCAACCCACGTTGTTCTCCGTCGGGCAGCAGAATATCGGCCGAGGGATGGAGCCGTCCTTCGGGAATGTTCTCAGCGCGGCCTCTATCCACGCGTCGTCGAAGCCCAGGAACATCAGCACCTTCGTCTCCCCATCGACAAACCCCTCGTCTTCGGGACCGTCCAAAATATCCCCGACCAGCATCCCTTCCTTGCCTCCG
>DAIRED010000310.1:0-2134 GCA_036795795.1 Thermoplasmatota archaeon
TGTCGGCCCACCTCGCGAGCCAGAGGCGGTTCGAGGAATCGCTCGCCGCCCTGCTGCAGGGGTGAAGAGGTGGCTCCCCGCAAGTACCTGGCACTGGCGTTCGCAGCCGGGGCGGCATCTTCCGGCCTAGCGACCGTCGGAGAGATGGCGCTTGGAATGGACACTTCGCTCCAGGCCGGCGCGATATCGGCCCTCTCTTTCGTGCTCGTCGTGCTCGTCGCACCAATCGTCGAAGAGTGCGTGAAGCCTCTGGGCGTCCTCCTCATCCAGAAGGAGGAGCGGCCAGCGCTGTCGATGGCTGACTGGGCGATGCTCGGGCTCTTCGCGGGGCTGGGCTTCGCGCTGCTGGAGGACTTCCTCTACGCGACGGCGGCCCTGACTGCCGGCGCGGACGCGGCCCTGGCCCTGCTCGGTCTGAGGCTCCTCCTGCCCCTGCATCTGGTCGCCTCGACCCTCACCGGCGTCGGGATAGGGATGTACCAGAGGACCGGACGCCCGCTCGACTTCGCCGTGATGCTCGTCCCGGCGATATGCCTCCACGCGCTCTTCAACTTCGCCGCGGTGGTGGTCGGATGAGCGCCGACTGGTCCGAGGCGAAGACGGCGATTGCGCGCCTCGTCGCCCCTCTTGGAATCTGGATGGCCGCCGGCTGGGCGTCCTATCCTTACGCGATGGACTTCATAGTCTCGCGCACCGGCGACGAGGTCGACATCGGGGAAATCCGCTCGTTCAGCATCGCCGCGGCCGCTGCGTGCGTCACCGCGTCGGTCATCGCCGGCGCGTACTGGGCGATGACGAAAGGCAAGGACGCTCATCCGAGCCCCGCGCAGAAGCGCTGCCCGTTCTGCGACGAGGAGAACCCTCCCGCGGCCGAGACGTGCGCGCTCTGCGACAGGCCGCTGGCTCGGTGAAATGTGTGCAGGCTACTCGCCATCGCGCAACGGGAATATGAGCGGCTGGCCACGAGCGAATCTCGCTCACGAGAGCATGTAGCGCCCTATCTTCGGCTCGAAGATTAGACCCTTGTCCAGCAGCGAATCGAGCATCCCCTCGACCTTCTCCGGGTCGAGGCCGTCCTTCTTCGCGGCCTTCTGGATATCCTCGAGCGCGGTTCCGCGGCGGTCCTTGCCCATCCCCGCGAGCAGCGTCAGCAGCTTGTTCTCGTCCGCCGTGGGTGTCATCTCGGCCTCGACGGCGTCCTCGACGACTTCGACCGCGGCCTCGACGGCGTCATGGGCGTCCGTCGCGGGCTCGGGTTCCGGCGCATCTTGCGCCGCACCTCCACCGCGCTGGCTCTCGGGAAGCAGGTAGCGCAGGCTGTCCGCCAGCATCGCTCGGTAGCGCTCGATGTCCACCTCGCCGTAGTGCGCGGACGCGGCGACGATGCCGTCCGCGAGGTCGCCGTAGCCGAGCGCGGCCAGCGCCTCGGGCGTCGGCGGGTCCATCTTCGACGCTTCCGCCGATGCGTCGAGCCGGCGCTTCAGGCCCTTGCACGCCTCCAGAACCCAGTAGTCGCGCGTCTTCGCGTCGACCTTCTTGACGGATTCAGGCCTGATGGAAACGTACGTGACGCCCGGTTCGGGGCTGTAGGTTCGGAACTTGCCGATGATGGCGGCGAAGACCGGCGGCTTGAGCTTGGCCAGCTCGCGTGCGGCCTCGAGCTGGAACTGGCCGGCGCTGACGTAGAATGTCCCGGTCGGGTCGGACATCCGCGCCTTCCACAGCGGCTCCTCGTCGCTGCCGGTGTTCTGGATGTCGGTGATGACACCGACGGCGACCACGCGGTTGATGCGCGCGCCCAGCGGTGTCACCAGATACGAAGGAGCCTTTTCCCCTTCGCCCTGCTGCTCGAGGCTCGAGTCTGCGAACTCTGACGCAAAGACGCGCCAGGCGACCTCCCTGCGCGTCATTGCTCGGCACCCCCTTCCAGGGCGGCCAGCATTTCGCGGGCTCCGGCCGCGACGTCCGTCTCGGGCATCGCCAGCTCGGCTCCGATGAGCAGGAGGCCGAACTCGTCGCTGGTGACGTTCCCGCGCGCCTCGACGGGCCGCGCAACGAGCAGGTCCGCTAGCACCTTGCCGGGACCGTCGTAGCTGACGACCTTCATCTTCCTGACCTCCTCGAGGCACTGGTC
>DAIRED010000311.1:0-2124 GCA_036795795.1 Thermoplasmatota archaeon
AGGGGTGTTCTGGCTTTTTAGTAGAAAACTATATTAAGGCATAAGCATATATGCTTTATCGATAAATATGAGAACTACTATTGAAATCCGTGACGACATTTACCACAGCATCGTGAAGGCTTACGGCAAGCGCAAGATTTCACTCACAGTTAACGAGATACTGGCAAGCCACTTCAAGAAGAAGCGCAAGAAGAGCATGTTTGGCTCAGATCCGTGGCTCAACAAAGTTTCGATGAACGATTTAAGGGATGAACATGAACGTAACATTTGATTCGAGCGCCTGGATAGAATACTTTTCAGGCTCAGAACTGGGTCAGATTGCTCGTAGCTACATCGATACGGATGATGTAGTTTTCACAAGCACAATCTCACTAATGGAAATTAAATCGAAATACCAACGCGAAAAGAAGAGCTGGAATGATAGAATCAAGTTCATTATCGACCGGTCAACAATCGTAGAGATTGATGATACTCTTGCGCTTGCAGCTGCGGATTTCAGAACAGAATCTGGATTGCATTCGATTGATGCGGTCATTTATGCAACAGCGACTTTAACTAAATCAAAATTAGTCACTAAGGATTCACATTTCAAGAACATGAAGAATGTGATTATGCTGGAATAAGAAGAACACCCCGTAGTGAGCCACCTCGACCGTGAACAACCAGTAAGCGACGGGAGGTCGCGTGGATGCCTCGCCGGAGCATCTCCGTCCTGGATTTGACGGCGGGACAAGGGTGCGCACGGTTGGGGCGCTTGCCAGTGATGTCAGTACTCATTGTTTTGAATTTGAGAATACAAGCCCCAATCCCAAGTTCAACGCAGGGACGGGGTAGATATTTATTTAAGGACCGCCACGTATTTAAGCGCCGTGAGCGCGAATAGGAACCGTCACTTGGGGCGAAGGAGTATTGCGCGGGAGTGAGGTCATATGGCAAGAAAGAATCAGAAAAGAGCAGAAAAGAATACTGGAATCGAATTAAGTTGGACTACTAAATTAATTATTATTTGCGTTCTTACAGCAATATCTATTATAATTGGAGCAGCAACTGGATATTACATTGGAGGAATAATATTCCCTATTGGCCTTATCATTATATTTGCTGTATTTAGTAAGAAGAAAAAATGAGCGCAATAGTCCGAGCACCTCCGCCATGAACTGAATCTGTACGACGAGAGGCGGCGTGGATGCCTCGCCGGAGCATCTCCGTCCAAGATTTGACGGCGGGACAGGAGTGCGCACGGTTCGAGCGGCTAATAACAATGTAGTTCGGTTGTATCCCGGATATCGGTTAGGAGCAACTGGAAGTTGTTAGGTCTGGGGTACAAAGCGAGAATCACGAGTCCAACGAAGGGACGGGGTAGAGAATTATTTAAGGAGTGACTTCCATACAGAGCCCATGAAATGGGCGACTAAGAACCGTCACTTGGGGGACGACTGATTGGCAGCAGAGGTTGGGGGCACGAATCAAGTAACAAATACGTTAAGATGTTTTAAAGAAGTAAAGTTATTAGATTACGATTCAACTGCACCAGATAAATATATGGACATTAAAAATTATCTTTGTAGAATTATTCCTTTTCCTGTAGAAGTGGAGCATATTGGTAGCACATCTGTCGTAGGTCTGGGTGGCAAAGGTATTATCGATGTTTTGATAGTAACGACAAAAGAAACCATGATGCGGGTAGTTGAAACATTACAATCGAATGGATACAAATTTAATCCCACACCAGGATTTGGTGTATTTCCAGAGCGATACTTCATATCTGGACCATATCTTTATCGTAGAGAAAATTTACATGTACATTATCACATAACTTTTAAGGGCAGTAACAACCACAAAGACCATGTACAATTTCGTGATTATCTTAGAAAACACCCAGATGAGGCTAATAGATATTTTGAATTAAAGAAAAAATGGGCATTAGAGGCGAATCTCGATACTGGAATATACACTGAACTAAAAACACCGTATGTTGCTGAAGTATTGAAGAAAGCGAGAAATGAAGAAGCAAATACTTTATCGAGTGCCCCCAACCGTCCGTAAGAGTAAGTCGGACACCTCGACCGTGAACTCAATGAATTTGACGAGAGGTCGCGTGGATGCCTCGCCGGAGCATCTCCG
>DAIRED010000312.1:0-2110 GCA_036795795.1 Thermoplasmatota archaeon
CCCAGCCAGCATCTCAAGTGTTTTCGCAAATGTGTGCGTCCACTACAATGCCGTGCGCCCGCGTCAATACATATATATATACTGGTCGCCTACCCCCCGTCACTGCTCCGGGGAACCGGGCAAGGGATGCGAAGTCATGGCATTCGACATCGCTGGAACCGCTAACGTTGGTCTGGGCCTCGTCGCGGTCCTGTTCGTTCTAGTGGCTATAGAGATCAAGGACCTCATCAAGTCAGCCATCGCGTTGGGCATTGCCAGCGCGCTCCTGGCGGCTGTGTTCTACATACTCGGCGCGCCGTTCGCCGCGGTCTTCGAGCTGAGCGTCTGCGCGGGCCTGGTGACCGTCCTGCTGCTCTCGTCCGTGAGCATGACCGAGGAGAAGGAGGTGGAGAATGAACAGCAGTAACAAGTTCCTGCTGACGGCCGCTTTCGCCGGCCTCTTCGCGCTCGTTCTCGTCGGCCTCTACGCCGATTACGGAATGGACGCCGCCGACAGGGAGGCGCCAGTGGACGAATCCCCGTTATCCGAAACGCTGTGGAGCGACTACGCCTGGGCGGCGCTCTTCATAGGCGTAATAATCTTCGCGGGCGCCGTGGGCGTCCTGGCACTGGTCGGAGGTGAGATGAAATGGCGCTGAGCATGAATATGGGACTGGCCATCGCCTTCCTCGCGCTGGGGATGTACTGCGTCCTGACCAAGCGCAATGTCATCAAGACGGTCATCGGAATCGAGATAATGGCGAAAGGCGCCGCCCTGAGCTTCCTCGCGGTCGGAGGCATGACGGCGCAGGTCATCGTCATCCTGGCCATAGCGATAGACGCCATCATCGCCGCACTGATGCTGGCGATGATTGTGAATGCATACAGGCACTCCGGGACGCTCGACCTGGGGGCCTTCACGCGGTTGAGGGGGTGAGCAAATGGACTACGAATTGATGGTCCTGATTGCCGTCGGAGTGCCTCTCCTCGGCACGGCGCTGGTCCCCCTCGTGGGCAAGCTCGGCAAGAACGCCCGCGCGTGGTTCGCGGTGACGATGGCGTTCATCGGCGGCGCGGGCACGGTCGCACTCCTCTGGGACGTCTGGGTCGACACGATGCAGCCGGTCCGGCTCGCCTTCGACTGGGTCCCCTCCATCGGAATAGAATTCACCGTCTACCTGGACCCGCTGGCCGTCATGATGGCCTTCGTCGCGGGGTGCATCGGCGCGCTCGTCGTTTTGTACTCCGTTAAGTACATGGAGGGCTCGCCGGGGCTCGGCCGCTACTACGCGCTCGTGCTCCTGTTCATCGGCTCGATGGTCGCGCTGGTCTTCACCGACAGCCTCCTCGTGCTGTACTTCTTCTGGGAGATAATCGGGCTCTGCTCGTACGCACTCATCGGCTTCAACACGACGGACCAGAAGGCGGTCAAGGCAGGGATAAAGGCCTTCGTCACGACGCGCGTCGGAGACATCGGCCTGCTCATCGGAATATTCGCCCTCTTCGTCGCAGCGAGGGACATCGGCGCCAGCGTCACCGAAGCGTTCAGCATCCAATGGCTCATCGCCCACGCGGGCGACCTGCCGACCCTGACACTCGGCGGCGCCGGGCTCGGGTTCATCCTCGGCGCGATGGGCAAGTCCGCGCAGGTTCCCCTTCACGTCTGGCTCCCGGATGCGATGGAGGCTCCGACGACCGTCAGCGCCCTCATCCACGCGGCCACGCTGGTCAATTCGGGGGTCTACCTCATCCTGAGGATGATGCCCCTCTTCGCGGTCCTCGATGGCTGGACGACAATGGTCATGTTCATGGGCGCGATTACGGCGATACTGGCGGCGACGATGGCCGTCGTCGAACCGGACCTCAAACGTCTGCTGGCCTACTCGACTGTCAGCCAGCTGGGATTCATGATGTTCGCCGCTGGCCTCGGCTTCGACGGTTTCTCCGCCGCGACGTTCCACCTCTTCAGCCACGCCATCTTCAAGGCCCTGCTCTTCCTCGGCGCGGGCGCCGTCATCCACGCGGCAGGCACGCGCAACATGTACCAGATGGGCGGCCTCTCCAAGGAGATGAAGCTCACCTACGTCGCGATGCTCGTGGGCGCGCTCTCGCTCGCCGGCTTCATCGGCCT
>DAIRED010000313.1:0-2093 GCA_036795795.1 Thermoplasmatota archaeon
ACCGCAAGACGCTAGCAGCCTTGAATCTGGCGCGGAGGTTCGGCAAGCCTGCGGTCCTGCACCACCACGGCTCGGACGTTCGCATCATAACCGCCAGCGGGATGAATCCCCTGCCTCCATGGTGGGGCTTCGTGAGCAACCGCGCGCGGAGGCAAGCCGCCAAGGTGCTGCTGGCGACGCCGGACTTGGTAGATTTTTATCCCTCGGGAACCTACGTTGCGAACCCGGTGGACACCGACCTCTTCAAGCCGCTGGGCGGGGAGAAATCGGACCGCGTTCTCGTTTGCGGGCGCCAGGTCAAGGGCTCGCGTCTCGTGGAGTTCCTGGACCCGTCCAGGCAGTACGACTGCATCAACACCGGGACTCCCCTGAAACTCCCTCCGAACGTCAGGATGTTCGAGCCAGTCCCGAGGCCTCAGTTCGCCGCGTTCCTCAATCGCTACTCAGAGATGATAGGCGCGATAGGCGACCTGGTGACAATGGCACGGATGGAGGCGATGGCGTGCGGCCTGAAGACGTTCTCCAACTTCGACGAGAAGTACGTTAAATATTACGCTGGCGAAAACCCCGACAAAGTCTCGGACCCGCGAGAGTTCGTGCTGCGCCACCATGGTATGGAGATGGTCGCAAAACGCACCATCGAGATTTATGAGGAAGTCCTCCGGCGCGCGTGATTGGGGAATTCCTGCGAGAGCTTCCGCGAAATGCTTGGCGTCTCCTTGATGGCTTGGCGCCCCCTTAATGGCCCGGCATCCCATTCACTTGCCGAACGAGCCCCATATGGCCTGCAGCTCGCGCTTGCGGAGGCCCTTGAGCGCGACCAGGACGACGACGTGGACCGCCGCGCAGACCGCCCCCATCGCCCAGAGCGGAACTCCATTTTCGGTGAATATATACAGCGTGTAGCAGGCGGAGATGCCGGCCGACGCGGCCGCGGCGTGGGGCCAGAGCTTCCAGGCGAGGTTTTTCACGTCCGCCGAAGCGAGGTTGAGGCCGAGGAGCGCGCCTTCAGCGACGACGAGCGCCCCCGCAGCGCCGTTCGCGCCGTAGCGGTCGACCAGCGGGTACAGTATCGCGATGAGAATGGCCGCCGCCAGCGCCATGTTGCGGGCCGCCGCGCGCTGCCTGTCCGAGCTCCAGAGATACCCCCGCGTCAGCGCGTTTGCCGCGGACAGTGGCATCACGACCGACAGGACCATCAGCGGCGTCGAGTCGTAGCCCGCGCCGAAAAGAATCTCTGTCAGCTGCGCGGAAAAGCCGAAGACCAGCATCGCCCCCGCGGCCGTGAGGAAGAGGACGAACCTCAGGCCGGCGATGTACGCCTTCCGCATCTCGACCGTGGCGCCGTCCATCCCCGCGAGGACCGGGTAAATCGCCGCCTCCAGGGCCAGAGGCGCGATGAGCGCGAAGCCGACCGCGCGGTAGGCGGCCGAGAACCACCCCGTCTGCTCGCTCCCGGACATCCAGTAGAGGGCGAGCGTCGGCGCCTCCAGGTATGCGGCGAGGGCTAGCTCGAACGCCGCGAAGGGCAGCGCAGCCGAGAGCCATGGTCCGAAGTTCGAGCTGATGCGCGGCCTCCCGCCCAGCTTGTGGCAGAGCGCCCAGGAGATTCCGACGCGCACGGCCGACGCCGCAAGCAGCGCCAGGAGGACCCCGAGCAGGCCGAATCCCGCGAGGATGGCAGCCATCGCGCACCCCGCCTGCGCCATACGCCAGGCGAGCTGCAACTGCGCCTCCGCCTCCATCCTCTGCACCCCCCGGAAGAACGCGTAGAATATGCCCCCGAAGGTGTCCAGCATCGCGATTGCGCCCGCGACGAGCACGAGCCCGGCCGTGGCCAGGTCGTCGGTGAGGAGCCAAGCGGCGGCTGCGAGAGCGGGGAATATGACTGCTGAAATCGCGAGCCGCAGCGAGAGCAGTCGCCCGAAGGCGTCCCCGTCCGCGGGCCGGCGCGCTATCTCCCGAATCGCGAGCGCGTCGAGGCCGAAGTCCGCGAAGATGGCGAAGACCGCCGCGAACGAGATGGCGAAGTTGTAAGTCCCGAACAAGTCCGCGCCGAGGTAGCGCGCGATTGCGATTACGATGAGCGCCCC
>DAIRED010000314.1:0-2079 GCA_036795795.1 Thermoplasmatota archaeon
CGTGTCCTCGGACGTCGTTTCCTCGGTGAACCTCGTGTAGTCGACGACGCAATCCAGGCCGGCGGCCTCGAGCGCGTCCTCCCCCATCTTCCCCGCCGCGGTGTGCCATTCGATGCCGCTCGCGCTCCCGAGCTCCGCGAGCTTTGCCAGGAACGCCGCTGCTTTCAGCGCGGCGACCTCCTCCGCCCCGCGCCTCTTTGCTTCCTCCGCGACGCCGTCGGTGCCCTTGAGCCCGACCTTGCCCCCCATACCCGCGATGGGGTTGACGACGAAGCCGAGCTTGCGTATCTGGGACATCGGTTAGCGCGCCCCCGAATCGCCCTCGCGTCCGCAGGATTTCATCGTCGCCCGGCTCACTTCAACCACTTGGCCAGCGCCCTGTCCACCAGCGCGGAGTTCTGCTCCAGCGTCCCGCTGCAGTCGGCCTCGACCAGCAGGCCCTTCTTGCGGTAGAAATCGATGAGCGGCGCCGTCTGGGTGTGGTAGATGTTGAGGCGGTTCATGACCGTCTTCTCGTTGTCGTCGTCGCGCTGGAAGAGCTCCCCGTCGCACTTGTCGCACTTGCCGGCGACCATCGGCGGGATGGACTTGAGGTTGTAGATCGCGCCGCACTTCTTGCAGGTCCTGCGCGACGTGAGGCGGCCGACGATTTCGTGGTCCGGCACCTTGATGTTGAGCGCGACGTCGACGCTCGTTATCTTGTCAAGCGCGAGCGCCTGCGGCATCGTGCGCGGGAAGCCGTCGAAGATGTAGCCCTTGGCGCAATCTGGCTGGGCTATGCGGTTCTTGATAATTTCGATGATGAGGTCGTCCGGTCCGAGCTTGCCCAGGTCCATGTACTCCTTGAGCTTCTTGCCGAGCGACGAGCCCGACGCAGCCTCCGCCCTCAGGAGGTCCCCCGTGGATATCTGGGGTATCTTCAATTTCTCGATAATCCGCTTCGCCTGCGTTCCCTTTCCGCCGCCCGGCGGCCCGAGGAGGATGAGCTTCATTTGTTCACCTTGGGCTGGAAAGCGCGGGCGCCTATAAATGGATAACGGACCGGCCTAGGATGGGCGTCGCTGTGAATTGTGCCAGCGGCGAGCTGTCTCGGCTCACTCCACCATCTTTCTCATGTTCTTCAAAAACTCGTCCTCGACGAAGGTCTTGGTGCTCGTCACGCCCGGTATCACGCGGATGTGCTTGATGACCAGGGTGGCGATGTCGTTCAGGTCGTCCGCCTTGACCTTCACTATGAAATCGACTGGCCCAAGGACGGGGCACACCTCGATGGCCATCTTGAGCTTGAGGAGCGCGCCGTAGACGTCTAGCTCCGTCGTCGGCTCGACCGCGATGAGGATGTATCCGGAGGCCATGCGGCTGGGAATCGTGGAGGAGGGAAATAAACTTCGCCTTATCCGCCAACATAGGTGACCTAGAATTGCCCTAACCGAAGGTCACCAATCCACTACCCACGTTGCGTCGGTCGATGTGTAAACTATGTATCCCGCCCCCGCGGCGAAGGCCTCCGAATCCTGGAGAACCCTCTCGTGGTAGTCGTCGTCCGGGTCGAAGCCGACGACGCACGTCGCCCCCGTCTGCACCTTGAATTCCCCGACCGTGTAAGCGCAGCCGCTGAGCGAGGGGTAGCCGACCATGTTCATGCCTGGATGGATCATCACCGACGTCGATGCCTGCTTCGCCCCTGTTATGTTGATGAAGCCGTCGCCCGCGTCCGTGACGTTGAGCCACAGCCCCATTCCTGGTTCGAGGTCCGGCAGATCGTTTAACGCGGATAGCCAGAATTTCGCGCACTGCTTCCACGGATCGCAGCAATCGGTCGGATCGTACCACATGGCTCTGTCCCAGGCCGTGTCGCCGTCGCCGTCCTCGAGGGCAGTCGGGAAGGACGCGTCGCACGGAACGAGCGGCGCTGAGACGAGGTTCCAACCCTCCTGGACCGGTATCCTGGCGCATCGTATGGATTTCTCTGCGTCCGTAAGCTCGGCTAGCGTGAAGTCCCTGGAGCAGTCCTCGGTGTCACGGCCTGGTGATATCCTCCTGATGGCCCATCCTGGGGGAGGAGATGCGGCATCGAGG
>DAIRED010000315.1:0-2073 GCA_036795795.1 Thermoplasmatota archaeon
CGTCGATGATGGTCTTGTCGCCGTGCTCCGCACCCGAGACGAGCGACGCCAGCTCCTCCTTCAGCGCCGGGTCGCCGGGGGTCTCGCCCTCGCGCTCGCCGGTGACTGCCGCAGCCCACTGGTACGTCTGCTTGTGGCGCACGGCGAGGGTCTTCATAGCGGCCTGGCGCCCCATGTCGTCCACGTAGTACTGGGTCTCGACGGAGTAGCCTGCGGCGCGCATTATCCGCGCGAGCGTGTCGCCGATTATCGGGTTGCGCCCGCGGCCGACGCTCAACCGGTCGGTGGGGTTGACGCTGGTGTGCTCCAGGATGACGCGCTGGCCCTTCGACGGAAGGGTGCCGTATCTGTCGCGGAGCCCGGAGAGCGCATCGAGGGTCGCAGACGTCACCTGGCGCGCGTCGAAGGTGAAATTTACGTACGGACCAGCTGCGACGTGGGTGAAAAGCGGAGAGCCGGCGATTCGGGAGTCCAGCTCCTTGGCGATTTCCACGGGGCTCTTACGAAGCGCCTTGGCGAGCCTGTGGCACGGGACCGCCACGTCGCCCATCCCCTCGGGGGGCGAGTCCAGCGGAAGGGCGCGGACGTCAGGGGGCACGCCCATCGCGGCGAGCCCGGCCTGGACCTGCTCGGAAACCAGGTTGCGGAGGTGGAGGAGGGGGTCGTTGGACACTATGTCACCTTGTATCTCAGGATGGCCGCTATCCCGCCGAAGGCCTTCATCAGCATGTCCCCTTCCTCGGATTCACCGGAGACCATCTCGATGCGCGTCCCGACGCTGTCGGCGGCGTTGTAGAGGTCGGCAACGAGGGATTCCCTGGCGGTCTCCGCGAGGATTCCGCCGCACGACTTGCACTTGCGCTGGCCGCCCGCATCCGCCTCCTTGACGGTCGCCGACTCCTCGGCGCCGCAGGACTGGCACTTCAGCGCGAGCCGCACCGTGACGAGCCTCTCCGATACGAGGAGCATGTCGACCGCGCCCAGCCCGAGCGCGTGCCTGACCTCGCGCTCGCCGTACGCAGCCTTGCCGCCGTCCGGCTTGCGAATCTCGTCGACGAACCGCTGCATCAGGCGCTTCTCCTTGGCCAGGTCCATCTCCGTGAGGACCTCCGACGCCTTCTCCATCAGCTCGCGCAGGCCGTACTCGTTCGTATATCCGGTGTCGAAGGTGTTGACGACCTTCTTGGCCAGCTCGTGGTGGAGGTATCCCTCCTTGACGAAGAAGTCCTTCGTGGGGCCGGGGCCGCCGACGATGATGCCCTTCAGGTTTGGCTCGCCGAGGAAGGACTCGTTCACGACGTTGGCGACCTTCTTGTAGTACTCGTGCGCCGCTATCTCGATGAGCCGTTCGAAACGGAGCGCCGACTGGCCGCCGCGGCTGTGCTTCCCCATGACGTGCGATTCGAAGTTCTTGATGACGGTGATGCGCTTCCCCTTCAGCGAGCCGACCGTGGCCTCGTTGCGGTCGATGACCAGCAGGCCGAAGACCTCCTTCTCGGTCATCATGTCCTCGAGGATGTCCAGGTAGAAGGTGGAGTCGCAGCGGTAGAGGAAGGCGTTGAACGGCTCCGGCGGCTCGATGACGTAGCTGATAGGCTCGCTCTGGTCCCCGCCGCTGGGCTTGTGCCCGACGAAGAGCACGACGCCATTGTCCGGTGGATATTTGTAGTTCTTCAGCCGCCCGATGAGCGACTCGATGGCCCACGTGACGTTCTTCTTCGTGGTGCGGGACTTGATGTTGCTGGCCTGCGCGTACTCGTTGCGCAGGTAGTTCGTGACATCCGAAATCTGCTTCGTCGGCGGTACGTAGAGCGAGATGCACTCCGTCGCCCGCCCGCGGATGCCCCTCAGCTCCTCTAGCTTGCGTCGGAATTCGTATCGGGCCAGGGCCTTGTCGTCGGTCAATCGAACCAGCATCCATCCAAAGATTTATTACCCGTATGCCAATACGGTTTATGTAGATTGTGGGTGAACCATGGCCAAGCGCCCCGCCAGCGGCCCGGAGACCGTCGTCGTCTCGATAGGCGGCTCCGTTTTGATTCCCGACAGCGACGACGTGGCGTACGTCAAGGC
>DAIRED010000316.1:0-2067 GCA_036795795.1 Thermoplasmatota archaeon
GCCGAGCCGTGACCGCTGGCTCTTCTTAACCGAGACGATGTAAATCTCCCTCTGGAGCCGCTTGTAATTTTCGAACCGCTCCTCCGCCAGATGCCCGTCGGCGATGGCGGCCTTGATGGCGCAGCCCGGCTCCGTCCGGTGCTGGCAGTCGCTGAACTTGCATTGCTTAATCAAGGCTTCGACGTCGTCGAACGCCGCCGCGACGAGCCCTTCATCGCCCGTGATGCCTATGCTGCGCATCCCCGGGTTGTCTATCAGCATCCCCCCGCCCGGGAGCATGACCATCTCTCGCCAGGTCGTCGTGTGGCGCCCCTTGTAGTCCCCTTTCCGGACACCGCCGACCCTCAGCCTGTCCTCCCCGAGGAGCGCGTTTATGAGCGAGGACTTGCCCGAGCCGGACGGGCCGACGAGCGAGCCGGTGATACCCGGTTTCAGGTGCGCGGCAATCTCCTGGATGCCCGCGCCCGTCACCGCGCTGGCCATCACGATTTCGGTATCCCGCGCGGCTTTCCTCGCGGTTTCCATCGCCGTGCCAGTGTCCTTGCAGAGGTCCGCTTTGTTCAGGACCAGCACCGCCTCCGCGCCCGACGCGGAGCCCTGAGCCAGGTACCGCACGATGCGGTTCTCGTTGACCTCCTGGTCGAGGGCGGCGACGACGAAGATGACGTCGATGTTGGCGCTGACAATCTGGTCCCCGACGTAGGCGCCGTTGTTGTAGTCGGCGCGCTCGAACTTGGTCTTGCGCGGGAGGAGGGCGTGTATCGTCATCTGGCCCGTTTCGGCGTTGGCCTTAATCGCGACCCAGTCGCCGACGGCCGGGAAGCTCGCGCCGTTCGCGCACTCGTAGCGCAGCTTGCCCGAGACCTTGCCCCTGAGCTCGCCGCACTCGGCCAAAGCCGTGTAGAGGTTGGCCTGGCGCCCCGATATCCTGGCGGGGACGAATTCCCCCTCGAACGGCTCGAACCCCGCCTTGAAGACTGAGTCCCAGCCGAGCGTTTTCAAATCCATGGACGCTCATTCGCGATGCTGGCATAAATATATTTCGTCGATTCTATAAAATTCACAGGCCGGCTCGCCCGCTGCCTAGAGGGCGCCTCGGGCCGGGCGCAGGAAAATCGATGCGGGCTGGCTTGGTGCCATCATGGTGCGACCTCCTGAACGGGATGCCATCTGCTCAGGCGTAGATAAATGTTGCTGAGAAAATCAAAAAGGGTTTTTCGAATGGAGGTTTAGATGTATGGCCTGGGCACCAGGAACGGCAGGTGTGGCCTCTCGCCGGCGGACCTGCTCGGCTTCTTGGCTTCGAGCGGCTCAAAGGCGTTCGCGCAGTCGCCTTCGGATATCGTGACCGTGGCCTCGCCGTTGGCTGCGTTTATCGTGTACTGGCCGGCCCCTACCATGTCCCCGTTCGCGTCGGTCTGTTCCCAGACGTACTGGATGCTCTGTCCCGGCTGGAGAATCGGGTTGAACGTCAGTGCGTTCGAGATGTAAATCGTCTCGCCGGTCTCGTCCGTCACGCTGAAGCCGCTTTGGATGGTCACTGCGGCATCGCCCTCGTTCGTGACCGTGATGACGACCTCCTCGCCCTCGGCGTAGATTGCCTGGCTGGTTGCAACCACGACAGCGTACTCGACGATTTCGATGACCGCGTCGTCCCACTCGGTGCATACCTCGTACTCGCCGCATGCGACCTGCTCGCCGCAGTCGTCGACCTGGCTCCACCAGTACTCGCGGCCCTCGCCCGGCTGGAGGTACTGAACAAATCCCAGCGTGGACTCCGCGTACACGACGGTCCCGTCGCCGTCCTCGACCCAGTAGCCGTTGAGGACTATCGGCGTCTCGCCGACGTTCGAAATAGTGATTGCGACCACCTCTCCCGCGAAGTAATAGTCCTTGTCCGTGAAGACCTGACCCTCGGTGCTGAGGACGGTGATGCTAGCGCTGCCAGATTCAACCCTTACGGCGTAGGCTCCCGGCCTGACATAGGAACCGTCGTCGCATATCTGCGCCCACGACTCGGATATCCTTTCCCCCGGGTTCATGGTTATCTCGCAGAGGACCGGCGAG
>DAIRED010000317.1:0-2058 GCA_036795795.1 Thermoplasmatota archaeon
ATCTACTCCCCCGAGGGCGGGGCGGCCGAGTGGACCGTCGAGATAGCCGACAGCGAGACACGCGACAACTGGGAGGTCACGCACACCAAGCAGATGTCCCGCGACTACGGGCTCGAAGTGGACAAGGGGCGCAAGCTCTCCGTCAACGTGACGGCTCCGCGCGGCGCCAGCTACGCCGACACCATCCGGCTCGTCATGACCGCCGCGTCTGTGTCCGACCCGGCGCACTCCGACACGCTCACGCTGAAGACGACCGCGAAGCAGTCCATCCTGTTCGTCAAGACCCAGATAGGGCAGGAGCGCACGGTCGCGGAGTCGCTCTTCACGCGCGGCTTGCCCGTCGGCGTCCTGACCATAATGAACCCGCACAACCTGCGCGGCTACCTGGTCATCGAGGCGATGAACACGGACCGCCTGGTCGAGACGATAAAGGGCGTGCGCAAGTCGCACGGCCTCGTCAAGGGCGAGGCAACGATGAACGACATCGTCAACTACCTGGCCCCGAAGCCGGTAATCACCGGAATCGTCGAGGGCGACATCGTCGAGCTCATCTCCGGGCCCTTCAAGGGCGAGAAGGCCAGGGTGCGCCACATAGACGAGGCCAAGGAAGAGATAACTGTCGAACTGTTCGAGGCGCTGGTCCCGATGCCGGTGACGGTCCGCGGGGACAGCGTCAGATTGCTCGAAAAGGAGACGTGAAACGATGGCAGAAACGCTCGAGTTGCTGGTGGACGGGGGGAAGGCGACCGCAGGACCGCCGATTGGGCCCGCGCTCGGACCCCTGGGAGTGAACGTCGTCCAGATTGTGAAGGAGATAAACGAGAAGACCAAGGCATTCGACGGGATGAAGGTCCCCGTGAAGCTCGTGATAGACTCCAAGACGAGGAAGCACGAGATAACCGTCGGCACGCCGCCGACCAGCGCGCTCATAATCAAGGAGCTCAAGATAGAGAAGGGCTCCGGCGCAACGTCGACCAACAAGGTCGGCAACCTCACGACAGCCCAGATAAAGAAGATATCCGAGATGAAGAAGGACTCGCTGCTCGGCAAGACGCTCCTGGAGCGCATGGTCGAAGTGAGCGGCACGTGCGTCTCGATGGGCGTCACCATCGAGGGCAAGGACCCGCGAGAGTACCAGCGTAACCTCTACGACAAGGAAATCAAGGTTTGAAGTAAGGGACCCTCCGCAGTCGTTTCCGAGCGCACGAGGCAATGGGATTCCGCACATTTTTCAGCGACGAGCATGGCGCATGCGCCAGCCTCGGTTTCTTCACAGCATCCGCTATGTGCCAGGCCGCGGAGCGTCGAATGCCCGCGGCGGCTCAAATGTCAGGAACGTCGTCGGCGGCATTGGGGGCCGTCATATCTCCAGCCACGCCTCCACGAACCGGTCCACGACGCTGTCGAGGAAGCTCTCCTTGTAGGTGACGATGAGCTTTGCCGTGGCGTCCGGGTCTTTGACGGCGTAGGCCAGCTCGCGCCCGACGCGCTCCGATGAGACGAGCCCGGCCTCGGTCAGCTTCTTCATGTGGAACGAGAGCGTGGATTTCGAGGTCTTCGTCTCGTCCAGTATCTCCTTGAACGTGGCCGTCTTGCGCAGGAGGACCAGCATGATGATGCGCCTCGGCGCCTCCTGGCGCAGGAGCGCCAGCGTCGATTTGTCGCCGTGCTGGACATCGGCGCGCACGAAGTAGCTCTTGCGGTACCCGTCCGATTCGGCGCTGAGAATCTGCTCCTTCTCCATGTAGTTCAGGTGGTATTCGAGCACGCCCATCGAGAGTTCGAGGCGCTTCTGGATGTCCCTCAGGTGTATCCCCGGGAACTTCGTGACGAGGCGGAATATCCTCCGCCTGTTCTCCAGCTCCAGCGCCTCTTCGCCCATCCCGTGCTCCGCGTCACCGCTTGGCTATTCCCAGGTATATCAGGGCCAGGATGACGAAGTCGAGGGCGATGAGCTCCATGCTGGCGTCGAACGTGCCCGCCGCGCACGAGCAGAATATCCCCAGCGTCAGCACCAGCCCCTTCGCGAAGTAGGCCGCGAAGGCCGCCGATATCAGC
>DAIRED010000318.1:0-2044 GCA_036795795.1 Thermoplasmatota archaeon
GATTATCTCCAGGCGCTCCTCGATGTCGACGAGCGAGCGCGCCGACGCGCGCAGTGTGAACCTTTCCCTGAGCTCCTCCGCCAGCTCCCCCTCGTCGTCGTTCATCGTCGCCACGAGCGTGACGGCGGTGGGCCAGCCCTCCGCCTTGCGGTTCTCCGTCGCATCGAGGACGAGATCCACCAGCTCCTCGGAGAACAGGTTCGCGCGCTCCATCAGCACGAAGCCGCGGTTCGCCCTGGTCAGCAGCCCGGGCCTCGACGGGTCGCCCTTGCGCCCCAGCAGCTTCTCCTTCGAGGCGGAGATGGGTATCTCGACAAAGGGCATCCTCGCCGTGGATTTGGCCTGAGGGTTCCCCGCCGCTTTGCACGCCGGGCACCGCTCCTTCGCCGTCACGATGCAGTGGGCCGGGCAGCCCTCGGCAAAATCGATTTCGGGCAGCAAGGTCGCGAGCCCCCTGGCGGTCGTGCGCTTTCCCGTGTCGCGCTCGCCCGTCAGGAGCACGCTCGTTATCCTCGGGTTGACGACGGAGAGCAGCAAGGCGCGCTTGACGGCGTTCTGGCTGACGACGCCCGCGAAGGGGAAAGGCGGGTCGCTGGGCGAGCTCCGGGTACGCTTGGATTTCGCTGCCTCGTCCGCCATATGACCGGGGGTATGCCGTCGGGGATTATACCCTTTTTCTTGCGCCGGCTCACTTCGCCGACTTGGGCTTCTCCACCTTCTCGACAGCGAACTCCAGCTCCTCGGTCTGGTGCGCGTCCTTGGCAGCGCCCAGCGGAGCCTCAGGCGCGGTCTCGCCGCCCATCCCGAAGCGCTTCCCCGAGGATGGCTTGTCCACCCCGATTTCCTTCGGGTTGAATTGGCCAGATTTGCTGGAGTCGATAGTGCTGCCGAACTGCCCCTGCGTGGGCTTGTCGCCCTTCTCGAAATGCGTGCCCGCTGCCTCGCGGTTCGCGTCCGGGTCCCCCTGCTTGTTGGACTTAAGGACCTCGACGCGCCGTCTATCACTGGCCTCGACCGCAGGGTGCGGGCAGTTGGGGCATGCGTGGCCGTCGGGGTGCACCCTCAGGTCGACGCTCTCGTTTTTCAGCGCCCTCGGGGGCCTGTGCGTGTCCAGGGGGACGCGCGCCTGGGCGGCGGCATCCGAGCCCTCGTCGCCGTCCGCGTCCTTCACCCCTTCCTCGTCGTCGAACCGCTCCCTTGCCTCGGAGGCCTCTGCCTTCGCCTGGTACTTCTTGAACAGCAGGAGCATGACGATGACGGCAACGAGGATGACGATTATCAGCCACAACCAATTGCCCAGCGGGCTGCCGTCGGGAACATCAACGTCAACGGTGTGCGTCGCCCCGCGGTTGCCGAGCGCATCCTGGGCGTAGAACAGCAGCGTAACGTCGGAATCGAAGTTGAGCGGCGCCACGTACTGGAGCCACGTCGTCCCGCCGTCGATGCTGTAGTAGATGACGGAGCCGCCAGCGCCCTCGTCGACTGCCGAGAGGGTGACGTTTTCGCCCTTGCCGAGGACGATGACGCCGTTCGTGGCGCCAGGGTTCGAGAGCGACGTCGGAGCATCGTTGTCGACGAATACGTCGAGGGTTGCGGTGGCGCTCGTTTGCCCGAGGTTATCGACCGCATAGTAGCTGATGGTGTGCGCGCCTGCCGCCGCGAAGTTCAGCGTCAAGGAGTAAACCGTCCACGTCCCGCTGTCGATGGAGTACCAGACTCCCGAGAGGCCGCTGCCGCCGTCCGAGCCAGTGAGGTTGAGCGCAGTCTGCGACGTGACGTACGCCGGGCTGGAGCCGTGCCTCGGCCAGCCGAGCTCGCCGTCCGCCTCTGGGGCGTCGTCGTCGACGAATATCTCCAGCTCATGGATGGCCTCTACGTTCCCGAGGTTGTCGAGAGCGCGGTACTCGATGGTGTGCAGACCCGGCTCGGTGAAGTTCAGCGAGCCCGAATACGTGAGCATGCTGCCGCCGTCGATGCTGTAGCGCACGAGGTCTATTCCGGCGCCGGCGTCGGTGGCGTTGAGGTATATCTGGGTCGTCGAATT
>DAIRED010000319.1:0-2009 GCA_036795795.1 Thermoplasmatota archaeon
GCCCTTCATCGACGTGATGGGCCACACCGATTTCATCACCACCATGGGCGCTGGCTGCCACGCGCACCCGCGCGGGACGAAGGCCGGCGCGGCCGCGCTGGTGCAGGCATGCGAGGCGTACGAGAAGAAAATCGGAATCGAGGAATACGCCAGGACGCACAAGGAGCTGGCCGAGGCCATTGAATTCTTTAGCACGGCCAAGAGGACATGAAGCCTGTGCGTAGGCTCACCCTCGTATCCTCGTCGCCTCGGCGCAAGGAGATGCTCGCGGGGCTTGTCGATGAGCTTCGCATTGTCGAGCCAGATTGCCACGAGATTCCCGTGCGGAAGGCGGCGGACGCGCTCACGAACGCCCTTCGGAAGCTGATGTCGGCGTTCCCGCGGCCGAGCGAGCTGGCAATCGCCGCCGACACTGCTGTTTTTCTGGATGGCGAGGCGCTCGGGAAGCCGTCGAGCCCGGAGGATGCGAGGCGGATGCTGCGCGCTCTGTCGGGGCGCTGGCACGAGGTCTCGACCGGCCTGGCGGTCGGCGTCGACGGCATCGTCGAAACTGCGGTCGTCACGACGAGGGTCCTGTTCCGCAAGCTGGACGACGTGGAAATCGACGCCTACGTCGCGACGGGCGAGCCGCTGGACAAGGCCGGAGCGTACGGAATTCAGGGCCTCGGCGGCCTGCTGGTCGAGCGCTTGGAAGGGGACCGGGACAACGTCGTCGGCCTGCCGCTTGGGAAGCTGCGGGAGATACTGGCCAAGCGCGGCTTGGAGATCAAGGTATAACGTCTTCCAGCATGTGCAGGCCGAGGAAAGATATATATCCTACCTAAGTTTTGGTTGGGATGCATGTCTAAGGCCAAGGCGCTGTGGGAGCTGACGCGGCTCGAGCACGGCCTGATGCTCGGAATCGCCGTGCTGGTCGGGGCGCTCATCGCCACAAAGGAGTTCCCGACGGCTTGGAATTTCTGTTTCACCTTCCTGACTGCACTCCTCATAGAGGCCAGCACATTCGCGCTGAACGATTATTACGATTACGAAATCGACAAGGCCAACAACCGCACCGACCGCCCGCTCGTGCGCGGGGAGCTGACCAAGCGGGACGCGCTCGTCGTCTTCGCCGCGCTCTTTCCGCTGGGAATCCTATGCTCGGTCTTCGTCAACTGGACCTGCTTCGTCATCGCGCTGGCGTCGGCGCTTCTGGCGGTCGGATACGATGCAGCGCTCAAGCGCGTGAAGCTCGTCGGCAACTTCTACATCGCCTACACGATGGCGGTACCGTTCGTCTTCGGGGCGGCATCCGTCCTCGACGGCCAGGGGATCGACCTGAACCTCTCGAAGCCCGTCCTGTTCGTGGCGGCGATTGCTTTCCTGGCCGGCGCCGGCCGCGAGGCCATGAAGGACGTCCAGGACATGGAGGGCGACTCCAAGGCGGGCGTGCGCTCGTTCGCGACGGCGCTGGGCGCGAGGGCGGCCTGCGCGGTGGCGGCGTGCTTCTTCATGGCTGCCGTGGCTCTGGCGTTCGTGCCGTTCATCGCGAGCGGAATAGGCAACTACCACAGCAATATATATTACGTCCTCCCGGTAATGGTCACGGATGCGATGCTGGCATACACGTCCGCAAACTTGCTCGTGAGCGCGCACCCGCGCTTCAAGCTGCACCGCAGGCTCACGCTCGCCGCGCTCTTCGTCGGCCTCGTCGGCTTCCTGGCCGGCGCGTTCCTCGGATGAACGCGGGCCGCGCTCGCGGGGCGCCAACCGCAGACGCTGACGGAAACGTTAAATCCCGGGGGGTATTCCCAGGGAACGCGCGGGCTCTTAGATCAGACCGGAAGATCGCCTGCTTTGCAAGCAGGAGGCCGCGGGTTCAAATCCCGCAGAGTCCATTTTTTCTGTTTTATTGCTATGAAAAGCGGAAGAAAAAATGGAAAGGACTAACGGTTTTCATCATCATTCGAACGAGGAGTTAGTCCGGCCCTGGCTCAAGAGCGTTCTATGGCGATACTTGAGCCAGTAAG
>DAIRED010000320.1:0-2008 GCA_036795795.1 Thermoplasmatota archaeon
CCATTTCATGGGCTCTGTATGGAAGTCACTCCTTAAATAATTCTCTACCCCGTCCATCGGTTGCACCTCGGATTCTCGCTTTGTATCCCGCTCCAAACAACATCCAGTAGTTCCTCCCAAAAGTGGGGATACAACCTGCCCAGATTGTCTGAGTCGCTCGAACCGTGCGCGCTCCTGTCCCGCCGTCAAATTTAGGACGGAGACGCTCCGGCGAGGCATCCACGCGACCTCCCGTCGCTTGCTGGCGTTCACGGCCGAGGTGGCTCACTACGGAGTGCCCGTGGCTTGCGCTACGAAACGGGATGGCCTTCTGCTTATCCGTACATTGGTCCATCGTAGTGTTTACCATCAGACGTTGATCCTTTAATTGATGAAAAGGTCGTACCCAGTATTTGACCGACACGTAAACCAGAATTTACTAACTCCTGTATTGCATAAGACAGTTGTTGCTTTGTGTTTTTATCGAAATCTTCTACAACGATGTTCTGCATTAAATAAATCTCACGTAATTCCACTGGTTTTTTATTTTCATCATGTACCAAAGTAAATGCACTTCTGCCAGTCAATAGTTCCCTATTTAAAATAAATCCGAATTCATTATGAAATTCTGGATTCTGTTTCGCTAATTTAGCACCATCTTCTGGTGTAATCTGAATCTTCATGATTAAACTTACATATGTTGAATTTACTGGATTTAAAATAATATTAAATTTTCCATGGTGGATTATAATTATCTCTTTTTGCTTTTTTTCGTGATCTAAAGCTTTTGCAATTTCTACTCGTTCCCCTATCGTTTCTAAAGCCAATTTAAGTTTTAAAATCAAAAAGTCACCTAACACGAGGAATCTTATGGTAGAGGCTACTCTCTTCATCGACGCATTTTATCATGCTGTTGAACCGCTCAATATCGATTCCTACGATATTTGCTGGTACTTCCGGTAGTATCTGTTTTGCCCTCATAGTTATCAATAAGCATCATTCGCATCCAACATTATAAAACTTATGTCGTGTATATACTGAATCTGGCCATCCCTCTATTTTCAGTCATCCCGGGCACTCCTCCGTTCGCCCCCAAGTGACGGTTCCTATTCGCCCATTTCATGGGCTCTGAATGTACGTCACTCCTATTAAAAATATCTACCCCGTCCTTCGGTTGAACCTCAGATTCTCGCTTTGTATCCCGCTCCTAACAGCATCCAGTTGCTCCTCCCAAAAGTGGGGATACAACCTGCCCATTCAGCCTGAGTCGCTCGAACCGTGCGCGCTCCTGTCCCGCCGTCAAATTCAGGACGGAAACGCTCCGGCGAGGCATCCACGCGACCTCCCGTCAATTCTGTGCTTAAATGTACCTAAAACAAACAGTTCACGGTCGAGGCCACTGCGGTGTCCAAGTGACGGTTCCTATACGCTTGTTTCACAAGCTCTAAATGGAAGTCACTCCTTAAATAAATATCTACCCCGTCCTTCGGTTGAACCTCAGATTCTCGCTTTGTATCCCGCTCCTAACAACAGCCAGATGTTCCTCCCAAAAGTGGGGATACAACCTGCCCAGATTGTCTGAGTCGCTCGAACCGTGCGCACTCCTGTCCCGCCGTCAAATCTAGGACGGAGATGCTCCGGCGAGGCATCCACGCGACCTCCCGTCAAATTCATGGAGTTCACGGTCGAGGTGCTGAGCTGAGTTACTAATCGGATGTGTCCATTAAACAAGATACGAATTTACACCCTACCTGTTTCCAACCCTCTTGTACCGCATACAGTACATTCTGTGCGATTGTTATGTCCATCATGGAATACCCGTAGTTTACCGCCGCACTTTTCACAAGCATCCATCTTACCTAATAACTTACTGAATATGGACCCCACATCCTTCACCCCCAGCCGCTCATCCCCAAGTGACGGTTCCTATTCGCCTGTTTCACAGGCTCTAAATATTGACGCTCCTATTTAAAATCTCTACCCCGTCCCTTCGTTGGACTCGTGACTCTCACTTTAAACCACATTCCTT
>DAIRED010000321.1:0-1994 GCA_036795795.1 Thermoplasmatota archaeon
TCGCGCACCGTAGCGGAGCTGAGCGGAGGGGAGCGCACGAAGGTCGCGCTCGTCCGGGCGCTGGCGCTCGCCGAGGGCGCGGACGTCCTGATGATGGACGAGCCGACGAGCCACCTGGACATACCGACGATGGAGTGGCTGGAGCGCACGGTCGCGGGGCTGAAGTGCGCAGTCCTCGTCGTCTCGCACGACCGATACTTCCTTGACCGCACGGTGGCGAGAATCGTGGAGCTGGCCGACGGGACGCTCCACAGTCACACCGGCAATTACACTGCCTTCGCGACTATGAAGGAAGCGCGCCGCAGGGAGCTGGAGGCCAGGCAGCGCAAGCAGCAGGCCGAGATAGCGCGCCTCGAGTCCTCGGTCGCGGAGATGCGCAAGCGCTGGGCGTACGACCCGGGGCGGTACCGGATGAAGGAAAAGGCGCTGGAGAAGATGGAGCTCGTCGAAGTCGTGCGGGACGCGAAGGGCCCGGCGGCGATGGACTTCGCCCACAGCGCCAAGACGGGCCGCGAGATGGTCGTCGTCGACAACGTCGGCTTCGCTCGCGACGGCCGCCAGATTCTCGAGGACGTCTCGTTCACAATCGAGAACGGCGAGAAGGTCGGGCTCATCGGTCCGAACGGCTCGGGAAAGAGCACGCTGGCCAAGCTCGTCACGCTGCGACTCGAACCGGACGACGGGCGCGTGCGCATCGTCGGCAAGACCGTGCCGGGCTACTTCGCCCAGGAGCACGAGGGGCTGGACCCAGAATCGACCGGCTTGCGGGAGATTGCGGACCTGCACCCCGAGATGCAGGACGGGACCATCGCCGGGATGCTGGCGATGATGGGGCTCGGTCGCGAGGCGGCGCAGAAGCGCGTCAGCCAGCTGAGCGGCGGGGAGCGCGCGAAGCTCGCCCTGCTGAAGCTCGTTCTGTCGCCGACGAACCTGCTGGTGCTCGACGAGCCGACGAACTATCTCGACGCCGCGTCGCGCGAAGCCGTCGAGGAGGCGCTGCTGGCGTACGAGGGCGCCGTGTTGCTGGTGACGCACGACAGGTACCTGCTGGACAAGGTCGCGTCGCGGATACTTGCACTGGATTGCCACAGGCTGGAGAGCTTCCCCGGCAACTACTCGGCCTACCGCTCGCGGAGGCGCGTGGGGCTCGGCAAGGGCGGGCGCAACCGCTACATCGTGGCGAAGAACTACACGGACTGGGCCACCAGGACGAAGTACAAGATTGGCCAGGTCATGGAGCTCAACCCCGACGAAGAGGACAAGCAGCGCTGGGCCCTGGACAACAAGGTCCTGGTCCCGCAGGAAAAATGAGGGGCAAAGGTTATTCCCGCGCGCCGGATGGTTGTCCTCATGAGAGAGAAAGGCTCCGTGTTCAATCTCGCCGCCGCAGTGGATTACCATGACGGCGCGGTCGTGAGCAAAATCATCTCCTCGTCCGAAGGCGGGAGCGTGACGCTCTTCGCGTTCGACGAAGGACAATCGCTGTCCGAGCACACCGCCCCATTCGACGCGCTGGTCGTCGTGCTTGATGGCGCCTGCGAGGTCTCGATAGGCGGCAAGAAATCGGCTTTGAAAGCGGGCGACGCCGTCGTGATGCCAGCGAACGTGCCGCACGCGCTCGAGGCGGCTGGCAGGTTCAAGATGATGCTAGTGATGACGAAGGCGTGAGCAATTTGTCCGGTATCAAAGGTGTTTTTCTATTGTTCCGGCATCTTCCAGGTCTTGGGCCCGGCAGACGTTTAATATCGATATAACTTCCTCAATCTTCGACAAAGCGTGCCACCTTCCTGAAATCCTCGATTTCCAGGGCGAGAGATAGACGTTGCTCCGGCGTAAGGCCGTTGAACCATATTTCAAGGCTATCGCGGGTGTGCCAGGATTTCTTCGGCAACCCGATTTTACTGCTCATGAAATGCGATATGCCCTACACGATATTAATATTATTCGCGCCTTCGCGCAGAAAGGTATTCAATACCTCGGCTCCATCCTCCCCC
>DAIRED010000322.1:0-1985 GCA_036795795.1 Thermoplasmatota archaeon
GATGGATGCGGCGGACGCGTGGAAAGAAAGCGCGAGCGCGACCGCGATTGAGAGTAGTGCGAGGAAACGTCCCGGTCTCGGCCCGCGCGTCATCCTCGGGGCCTCACATCCCCTTGAACGCCCTGATGACCCCGGCGAGGTCAGCGCCCTGCGCCGAGTCTTCCGCCAGCGTGCCGGTAACGAGGATGTCCGCGCCGGCTCCAGCCAGCTCCCGCGCCTGCTCCGGGGTCCGCACCCCTCCGCCGACGACGACCGGGATGGATACGGCTTTCTTCACCGCCGAGACCATCTCCCCCGGGACTGGGCTGTGCGCGCCGGAGCCGGCCTCCAGGTAGACCAGCTTCATCCCAAAGTACTGGGTCGCGAGCGCCTGGGCGACGGCCTTTTTCGGCTCGGCTCGCGGGACGGGGTCGGCCTCACCGACCTCGCCGACCTTCATGCCGGGCTCTACGATGATGTAGCCCATAGAAATCGGCTCCAAGCCGAGCGCCTTGATGACAGGGGCGCCGGCGACCTGCTCGCCGACGACGAACCTCAGGTTCCGCGAGTTCATCAGGCTCATGAAGTAGATTGCGTCCGCCTTGCCGCTGAGGGCTTTCGCGCCCATAGGGAACAGAATGACCGGGAGGCTCGTGCGCTCCTTGATGGCCACTATCGCCCGGTCGAGATTCTCGACGGTTATTCCGGTGGAACCGCCGAGCATTATGGCGTCGGTGCCCATCCCCTCGGCATCAGCGCATATCTTCGCGATATCCGCCGGCGGCAGCTTGTCCGGGTCTAGGAGGGTCATGTGGACCTTTCCCCTCGCCAGGGCGGTTACCAGGGTCTTCCAGACGTTCATCGTCGCGTCCTCGCATCCTGGATATCGTCCGAGCGTATAATAACCTTTCATAACGCCCTAGGGGTTTTCGCGCGGGCGACATCCACAAACCTTTAAATGCGACACATCGATTTCGGTAGCTAGTAGAGGGATGGATTTGAACCAGACGTACGGAAGCTCTGGCCAGCCGGGGAGCCCCGACAAAGCCCAGATTGAGCGGGATATTCAAAGCACCAGGGACCACAAGCACACGATAAACGCGACGCTCGACGTCACGAACCTGAGGAAGAAGGCGGCCGAGCACGCCCACGAGGCGGCCGCGCTTTTCAGGAAGTACCGCAAGGAGGAGTCAGCCGCAGTCAAGCTGACCCAGAAGGGCCACAAGGTTCGGCGCGTATCCGAGGAGTACCAGCAGAAGGCGAAGGATTTCGAAACGAAGGCGGCGGAGCTTGAGGCTCAGCTCGGGATGTATTCCGGCGACCCGTCTAAGGTCGAGAAGATGCGCATCAAGCGCGCGAAGTTCATCGAGAAGTCCGCGAAGATGAAGCAGAAGGCCGCCGGCAAAATGTCCAAGGGCGCCAAGCTCGACCACGCCGCCGTGGAGCACACTGCAAGGTCAAAAGAGCTGCTGGAGAAGAGCAAGCTCAACGAGGCCGAGGCCAAGGCTTACCACGACCGCGCGGACCAGCTGGAGAAGGCGATAGGCTCGACGCAGTGATGCGCGGGCTCGTTCACAAACGACGCTGGCCGATTATTCGAAGTCGTCCTTTGAGACTATGATGAGCACGAGGCCGAGTATGCCTATGACCGAGAAGCACGTGCATACCCCTCCGATTATCGCCATCGCGTAGCTCGTTTTCTTGATGGCCGCCACCCCGCCGGCGATGGCTAGGATGCCGACGACCAGGAAGGTCACCATGCACGCTGCGCCGAAACTGCTCGCCGTGGACTCGCCCAGTATCGCCGTGATGAATATCCCGATTGCCATCTCGATGATTCCGATGATGAGGACCAGGATTCCTCCGACAGTGGAATGCTTCTCTCCCCGCAGGTACTTCGAGCAGGCGTGGCAGCGCTCCATCCCGTAGTAGTTGGACGCCCCGCACCTCGGGCAGGCGATGACGGGCGGCGGTGGCGGCGGATAGTAGTAATATGGCGGATACGG
>DAIRED010000323.1:0-1955 GCA_036795795.1 Thermoplasmatota archaeon
TGGAGGGGACGCTCCCGTCGGTCCTGGCGGGCTTGCTGCACATCCCCATCGTCGCGGTCCCCACGTCGGTCGGCTACGGCACCGGCCACGGGGGCCTCAGCGCGATGTGCACGATGCTGAACACCTGCGCTCCGGGCATCGTTGTGGTCAACATCGACAACGGTTTCGGCGCTGCGGCTGCAATACGCAAATTCATTTCGGATTGAGTTGTCTGGCAGCGCTTGCAGTGCGGACGCAGGTTGAATTGGCACAGATTCTAAGGGGGTCGCACTGCGGCGCTGCGGCCGCAATTAAGAAATTTTTCCCTGATGTCGTTTGAAAGGCATCGAAATATCAATTCCGTCGTCGCAATTGTTGGGGCATATTTTTTTAACCTTTGCCTCCATCATGTCTCCGGAGCGATATAATGGTCAAGAGGACGGACCTGCTGAAGAAGCCAATCAAGCAGATAGACCTGGAGAAGACCGAGACCGTGCACGACCTGGTGGAAGCCTTCAAAGGCGCGTCCATCCAGGCGCGGGCGCTCGGCGAATGCGCGACGGTGTGGGAGAACATGCTCACGGATAGGGACCGTCCGACCGTCATCCTGGGGCTGTCGGGGGCGCTCATCGCCGGCGGCATGCGCAAGGTCATCCGCGACATGGTAAAATATCGCCTCGTCGACGTAATAGCATCGACGGGCGCGGTCATGTACCAGGACTTCTACCAGGCGATGGGCTACCAGCACTTCAAGGGCGACCCCGCGATGGATGACGTCCAGCTCCGCAAGTTCATGATAGACCGCATCTACGACACGCTCGTGGACGAGGTCAAGTTCGAGGAGACTGACAGGGCCATCGCAAAGCTGACGGAGAAACTCGAGGCGCGCGCCTACTCCTCCCGCGAGATAATGACGATGCTCGGCAAGGTCGCCCAGAAGGATGACAACTCCATCCTCGGCACCGCGCACAAGATGGGCGTCCCGATATTCTCGCCCGCGCTGAACGACAGCAGCATCGGAATCGGCCTGACGATATACCACGCCAAGAACCGGAAGAAGCCGCACGCGATGCTCGACTCAATCAAAGACAACTACGAGCTTCTGTCAATAATCTACAAATCGCAGAAGACCGCCGCGGTCTACATAGGCGGGGGCACGCCCAAGAACTGGGTCAACGACGGCGTCGTCATGGCCAACTACACCTCGGACCGAGAGATAGAGGGGCACTCGTACGCGATACAGCTCACCACGGATTCGCCGCACTGGGGCGGTCTCAGCGGCTCGACCCTGAAGGAGGCGCAGTCCTGGGGCAAGGTCCACAAGGAGGCGACGAAGGCCATGGCCCACGTCGAGGCGACCATCGGCCTGCCGCTGCTCGTCGGGCACCTGATACAAGGTGGGTTCTGGAAAGGCAGGAAATCGCTGAAATTCGATTGGGATAAAACCGGCGACTTGAGAAGCATCAAGAGCACCTGAGAAGGGTCCAGCATAATTGGCACGATGGCCTTTGACGGATGTCTCCGAGCTTGCGTGCACGACCTCACGGAACGTTCCAAACCGTGTCTGAGATGGCGTGCACCCAGTATCCCTCGCCTCGCTTCATCATGTAACCGTCGGGCGCCGTCCACGTCCCGTACTGCGCGGTCGCGTTGAAAGCCTCGACCGCATCGACGGCCGGGCACTGGGCCTTCATCTCAGCTATCGAATAATCAGAGTCCGTGGAAGGATATCCCACGAGGTTCCACCCCTCCTTCAGGGGTATGGCTGTCCCGTCGAACTCCGCGTAGCCGTCGCCGCCGACGCATATCTCGCCGTCGCCTGCGTCGGTCACGTGGAGCCAAATCCCCATGTGCGCCTGCACGGCGGTCAAGTCGTTGAGAGCCGGGCTCCAGGCCGCGTTGAACTGCATCCAGTTGTCGCTCGCGGCGGCCGAGTTGTACCACATGACGCGGTCCCACTGGACGAGCCCGCCACC
>DAIRED010000324.1:0-1952 GCA_036795795.1 Thermoplasmatota archaeon
AGTTCTGAAGATTGCAGCGCTCGTCGGGTACTACCAGCCGATGCACAAGAAGGACTTGGTCGAGATGGTCGGCCCCAAGGGATGGGAGCACGTTCTCACTTTGGAGCGGATGAACCTCCTGCAGGTAAAGCGCAGCGGCCACGGCTACAAGATTGAGACCACGCCGAAATACGCCGAGTACTTCGGCCTCGCTGCGAAGACGCGCGAGGACATCAAGAGGCTGCTGGCGAAGAAGGCCGGGATAGCGTTCAGGGAGAAGCCGAAGGCGGCGTCGGTCGAACAGCCCGCTCCCTCCACCGGTTCGGAATCCACGCAGGGTTCGCAGAACGCTCCGGAGGGCGCGGCGGATGCCGCCACAACAGCGGCTCAGCCGGAGGAAAAATCCGACCCCGATTCGGTCCAGGAAAAGTAGCTCAGCTCCGCATCAAATTGTTTATCACCAGTTCGGCAAGGTTCCCAGAGTACTCCCCGGTCCTCCGGATGCTCTCCGCGATGTAGCTGAGCGATATGGCCGCTGGCCCGCTCGTGCGCATCGCGTCGGCGAGTATCTCGCGGCACTGCTCCGTCAGCGGCTCGATGGAGTTCAGGACGTCGTTCGCCGCCGATATGTCCTTTCGGAACCAGGCGTCGACGGAGTTCTTGAAGAGCGAGAGCGAGACCTGGCTGGCGGAGAAGATGCGCTCGAACGTCTTTGCATCAATCTTCTTGGCCTTCATTCCCGGAAGGGCCTTTGCAATGTGGACCGCGTGGTCGCCTATCCTCTCGATGATGCGGCTGACAAGGAAGTAGTAGGACGATTCTTCCATCGACACGCCCATCTTCTTCGCAAGTGTGACGTCCCGGAGCACGACGTTCGACTGGCGCGCGACGAGCCAGTGCAACCGGTCGAGCTCCCGGTCCCTTTCGATGACGGCAGCGGCGAGGGCGTCGTCCCGCTCGCGCACGGCCTTCACGGCGTCCTCGTGCATCGAGCGCGCCAGGAGCGACATGCGCTTGACGGTTTTGTCGAACGGCATCTCCGTCGGGCTGAGCAAATCCTTGATGACTATCTCCTTGCCCGATTCCTCGATTATCTCGGGGCCGATGGCCGACTGGGTGAAGTCTATGACAACTTCGCGCAGCTGGATAGGAATCGATTCGCGCGAGAATATCTCTATCGTCGTGTAGCCCATGACGTAAGCACCGATGAGCATCCTGAAGAGGTGCTTGGGGTCCTCGATGTCATCGACGTCGATGGACTTGACCATCTGGACCGTTTCCTGGGACGTGCGGGACGTGACGATGAGCGTCCCGTCCGGCTGCACCATCAGGCCCAGCGGGTCGTTCTTCTTGATGTTGAGGGACCTTATCCAGTCCTTCGGGAGCGTGAGGACGAACGACGAGCCGCCAGTTAGCTGGACTTTGCGGATTTCCATAGACTTCATAGACTAACATAATCTACGGAGTTAATAATTCTTTCTATATTCTATCAATATAACTATATAGTAATACGGTTGAATCATTCTATAATATATTCTCATTCGACAACCTATATTCCTCCGAGCGGTATTTTCTCCTCCAAGGTGAAAGCATGGCAAAGATGTTGCTGATAGGGATAGTGGCCATCGCAGTGGCGGCCGCCGTGGTCGGCGGAGCGGTCATGGGCGGATGGCTAGGTGGAGATGAGAACGACAAGGTGCAGCTCATTCAGACGGGTTCAAGCACGGTGCTGCCGCTGGCGGTGGCGTGGGCGGAGGAGTTCGACGGCGCGGAGATATCCGTTTCCGGCGGCGGCTCCAGCCACGGCATCAACGCGCTGCTGCTTGGCGAGGCGGACCTCGGCGACGCGAGCAGGCTGATGAAGGGCTCGGACTACAAAGCCGTAGGAACTGAAGCCGACGCGGCGCTAGTCCAGGCGGACGGAACCGCCACGGCTGCCGCGGCGACGGGCGTGTGGCCGGAGAAGTGGGTGG
>DAIRED010000325.1:0-1940 GCA_036795795.1 Thermoplasmatota archaeon
CGGGGAGCTGAAGCAGCGGGTCCTGAAGGGCAAGCCTAACGGCTGCCCGCACTACGCCAAGCTCGTGGAGCTGGACAAGGACGCCCTCGTCGATTGGGCGAAGGAGAAGCTCCCAACCGTGGAGGAGTTCGCAGCGCGATGCCGCTCGCTGGGCGTCTGCCCCTACGAGGCGAACAAGCTGCTGGTACCGGAGGCGCTCGTCATCACGGCCCCGTACGTCTATTTCTTCACCCCCCAGATTCTCAAGACGCTGCTGACGTGGATGGGCGTGACCGTCGAGGACGTGATTCTCGTCGTCGATGAGGCCCACAACCTCCCCGAGTACGCCAGGGAGCTGCGTTCCGCGGAACTCTCGACCTGGACCCTGAACGCCGCGGCGAAGGAGGCGGAGAAGTTCGGGGACTCGGAAATCATCGGCGGCACGAGCGTCGCGGACTTCTGCAGGCTGGCCGAGGAGACGCTCCGGTACATCGCGGCCCAGTACGTCGCCGACGAGGACGGTCTCGTCCCGCCGGATGAGCTGGAGAGCGCCCTCATGAACGCCCTCAAGGTCACCGACTACAAGCTCCGCACCGTCTTCGAGAACCTAGTCGAATACGGGGAAATCGTGTCCGATTCCAGGAGGAAGGACGGCCGCCTCCCGCGCTCGTACGTCCGCGCCGTCGGTACCTTCATGCTCTTCTGGCAGGCACTAGATTCCGACGAGCATGTGAAACTCGTCTACGGCGGGGACAACCCGCGTCTGGAGGCGTACGCGATGGACCCGTCGGGCGCGACCGAGGCGGTCCTCTCGACGCACGCGTCGCTGCACATGTCGGGGACGCTGGCACCGATGGAGGAGTACCGAGATTCGGTCGGGCTCCCGCGTGACACGCCACTGGCCAGGTTCCCCAGCCCGTTCCCGAGGGAGAACCGCCTCGTGCTCTACACCCCGGACGTGACGACGCGATTCGAGGACTTCTCGCGGGATGGCGAGATACTGGCCAAGATGAACGCCTACATGGGGGGCGTGATGGCGCGCGAGCGAAGGAACGCGATGGCCTTCTTCCCGAGCTTCAACGTGATGGCCTCGTTCGCCGGGCTCAGGGACGGGGGCGGGCGGGCGCCGTTCGCCGAGCGCAGGGGGATGCCCCAGCAGGAGCTGATGGGGGAGGTCCAGCGCTTCAAGCTCGCCGACGGCGGCCTGATGTTCGCGGTCGAGGGCGGGCGCCTAAGCGAGGGCATCGATTTTCCGGGAAAGGAGCTCGAGATGGCGTTCCTGGTCGGGATACCGTACCCGAAGCCAAGCGCCAAGCAAAAGGCGCTCCTGCGCTACTACGACTCGAAGTTCGCCGGCAAGGGTTGGGAGTACACCGTCAAGGCGCCGACGGCGCGAAAGATGCTCCAGAGCATCGGGCGGCTCATACGGAACGAAACCGACCGGGGCGTGGCAATAATACTGGACAGGAGGGCGGTCCAGTTCTCCGAGTACTTCGACGGGATAAAGGAGGCTGCGGATTTGCCAGCGGAAGTCTCGGCCTTCTTCTCGAATCCTAAGGAATAAATAGAGAATGGCCGATACAGTGGCCGGACAGACAGCGAGGTTTCGTTCAAATGGCCAGGCGAGGGAAGCAGCAAACCGACAGGGGCGACGAGCCCACTGGCGATGCGAAGCAGGCGGTTCAGAAGACCCGTGCCGAGCAAGCTCCAGAGCCTTCGCGAGCGGAAGACGGCGGGCCATCCAAGGCGGCGCCCCCGAAGCCCGAGGCGCGCCCGGACGTCTCCCACGGCGACCTGCTGCTCCACTGGGTCGTCCAGGGGTACGAGGTGGGGAACCTCGTCGGCGACCTCAGGGGAAAGAAGAACGTCGAGCCGTACTTCGATGAATACAAGCTCAAGGTCAAGCGCTGCGCCGAGGTTATGGCCGAGATAGAGTCTATTTCTGGAATTCCACCGGAGCG
>DAIRED010000326.1:0-1921 GCA_036795795.1 Thermoplasmatota archaeon
CTCTTCAGCTCGCGGCACACCTCATCCATCGACGGGCGCCTGTGTGGATCATGGTCCCAGCAGCGCGCAATAAGTCTTCCAATTGAGGGCCGGACGGGGGCTGGGATTGGCAACCTTTCCCCTTCCATCACCCGCAACGCAACCTGCGTGGAATTCATCCCGTCCCAAGGACAGTGCCCTGTGGCCATCGCCTGGAACATCGTGGACGTCTCCTTGCCGCGAACCTCACCGACGATGATGTAGTTGGGCCTCTGCCTCAGTGCAGCCCTGACCAGCTCGAACATGTCTATCTCGCCCGGCGCCTTGCCGTCCGGCCCGCGCTCCCCGACGCCGGTGCGCGTCGTGCCGGGAATCCAGTTCTCGTGGGGGAGGTTGATCTCCCTGGTGTCCTCCATCGTGACAATCTTCTTGCCTGGTGCGATGAAGATGGCGCTAGCGTTCAGCGTGGCCGTCTTGCCGCTCGCAGTGCCTCCGCAGATGATCATCGATTTGCCGTTCTCGACGGCGAGCCACATGTAGGCGACCATCTCCGGGTTCGCGGTGTTGAACTTGATGAGCTCCACGGGGGTGAAGGGCTTCTCCTTGAACCTGCGGATTGTGAAGGATGAGCCGCGGGTCGTCACCTCGCGAGAGTACGTCGCCTGGACACGGTGGCCTTCCCCGGTCGTCCCGTCGAGGATGGGCGTCGCGACGGATATCTGCTTGCCGCAGCGCTGGCCTAGCTGGATGACGAAGCTGTTCAGCTCCGCCTCGTCGGCGAATTTGACGCTCGTCTTTATCGACTCGTACTTCTGGTGGAAAATGAAGAGCGGGACGTTCACGCCGTCGCAGGAAATATCTTCGATCTTCGGGTCCGACATCAGGACGTCTATGGGCCCGTAGCCAACGTAGTCGCGCACGATGTAGTAAATGATCTTCTCCTTGGCCTGGGGGTTCAGGCGGAGGCTTCGGGTCTTGAGGAAGCTCTCGATGCTCCGCTTCAGGTACTCCTCCTTGTCCTTGTTCCCCATCTTGTCCAGCTCGTATTCCAGAGTCCTGCCGAGAGAGTCCTTGATGAGCCTCAGGAGGTCCAATTCTTTGTCCATCAGCGGGGGCTCGATAGATTCGTAGATGTACTCCGCCGTCTCGGAGTCGTAGAACACCCTCGAGTAGCTGAAGGGGGGATTGATGGAGCACATCTCCAGCTCCTCCTGCGCCTCCTTAGTCAGCGGGGGAATAGGAGTGAGGGGGGAGCCGCGGCCGTCCTTCCAGTCCTGCTCAAGGATGAGCTCGCCCTTGGGGACCAGGCGCTTTATCTTTTTCGAGCCGGCCTTCAGGACGGCACCGACGTACGCCTCCTTGATGCCCACTAGACCCCCACCTCCCCCATGAGTATCTCGAAATGGGCTTGGTTGATGGTTATTCCCGAGAACCGGGCCATCTCGAGCTCGAGCGTCATCTGGGTGGCCGTCGAGGTCACCTCGTAATCGGCGGTGGTCAATCCCGCGCGTGGGAGGTAATCCTCGAAGAACGCCGCCCAGGCGCTCGCGTAATTGCTCGTCACGGTCAGAGTGATGTTCGACGTCAAGACCGAGTACATCGTCGAGTTGGAATAGATGAGCGAGGTGTGTATCCCCGTCGTCCCGGTTCCGGAATAGGACTTGTTGACTCCGTACAGGGAAACCTGGGTGAACGAGGCTCTGAACTGCGAGCCCTCCTGCCTCACGATGAACTGCGGGATGCTCTTCATCACGACCCCGTCACCCTGTTTGAGTATTATCGCGTCGTTCTCATATGTGAGTATCTGCTGCACGTAGTACCTGTTGGGTGCCTCCATCGCAATGCTTCCCGAGCTGGAGGAGGTTATCTGAATTGGATTCACGACGATGGGGTCTGGATCTGCGTCTATTTCAAAGTCGACGACGCTTCGCCCCCTATCGGG
>DAIRED010000327.1:0-1906 GCA_036795795.1 Thermoplasmatota archaeon
CTTTCGCTATCATGTATCCATATAGCTCATACGTGGCTAAATCTTGGTATACGACATAATCTGAATCCAGGTCTAATAGAAACGGATCCAGAGCCACATCCGTTATTCTTGTTTTTTCACCGGTGGATATATCGTATATCCATATCCCACCTAGTGTGTTATCGCGATAACCAATTCGATTTTCATGGATGCGTGCAATCCCCGTATAGTGGTCGACTAGGGTCGTCTCTGTTCTATCGACGATATCGTACAAGTGGAGATATCCCAGGCCATCCATCCAGGTAATTTTCTGGCCATACATGTCGCTGATGTACGCATTTGAGAACAATTGTTCTGTCACGCCTGTCGATATCTGGCATATCATCGCATTCCCATAGGTGGCACCGGAACGATACGCAATATAGTCTCCCGAAATAATCGCCACCCCATCCCATTCTGGACTCGACGATACCTGGACCATTTCAGTGGTGTCGAGGTTATAGAGGAAAACGTCCATATTGCCGTTCCTTGTGTCGAACCAAACGATGTTATCCCCATTTATCGTGGGTCCATATTGGGGCAAAAATCTGGATGTGTCGGGAGTCTCGACCTTCGCGGCTCCAATCGAATTTAGATGGCCAGTCAAATCAAAGGTGGAACTCGAGGCGCGGTACAGTCCATTGGTATTTTCTGGAACCTTGAAGATAACCTCCTTCGTGCCCGAACCGTCGAACCAGAGCGTCCTCTCGTCTTCCGGATAGCCGTCTCGGAAGAATTCGTCTATTTGCTCATCTGGCCTATCGTCACCATTTATCTCGACAACATCCGTCAGGACGTCGCTGTCCGAATCCACCTGGGACGAGTCAGCAATCGTGAATGTGCTGAAGTGTGTGGTGCTTCCCCAGACATAGCCAAATTGCACGTCAAGGCCAGTATTCTCTCCCTGAGAATAATTGTAGAGGATTCTCCAGCCGTCGTCAGAGTACCAGTAGACGCGCAGGTACTTCTCCGTAACCCCACTCGGCAAGGTGAGAGGGTCGTAGTTGAATTTTATATTCGCAGAAAAATTCTCGCTTGTGGACACCTCAATGTCAACATACAATCCTATGCTGCCAGTCAAATACGATGACGGCACTGTCTGAACGATTGACGGCGATATCGTCGAATCACCGGAATAATCAACCGCCACGCTCACACCAGCCGGACCGTTCACGGCTACGACATCGGCGTCGAATCCTTCGTCCCCATTCATGTTATATGAAAATGGGTCGGGGTCGGTCATGTCTGGCAAGAAGTCGCCGTCAAGGTCGGCCTCTATCATTGCAGAATGGTCATGCTTCCAGGTGACTGTAATTATTCCGCTCTCCGCGTACATGTCGACGACCGGGTTGCCCCGGCCTAAATTTGCGTCAGCGCCGTATTGACCGCTTGTCCAGTTCTCGAAATCGATGCTCCCGCAGTACCAGAACGCGCCATCCGGTGAATCGTGCCCGTGGTGGTGACCAGTACGCTCCTCCACGTACCATGTGACGTAGCAATTTTCCGTAACTGAATCGATGATTATCTGCGGATATTCTGTATCATCGTCAGAATTAGTGACCTGTATGCTGGGACTCCAACCACCGCCATGTCCGCCGTGAGGCTGTCCGCCAGAATCCTTGCTTGCATAGAATAACTGGAAAGTCCCATTGACGTGCTCCCTCCAGACTTTGTGAAGATCGCCTTCGGAATCCCTGAAAAAGTCCACGTCTGCGCCTGAGTCGTCCATCCCCCCGCAGGCGCTAACGCTCTGGAACCCAGCCACGCACATCACGCCGACGAACAGCAGCGCCAGCCCCCTTGTTGACGGCCTCATGCGAATCCCTCTCACAGTCCGATTGTGGATATGCATAACGGCGTATATAAACAGTCTTGTAAACCGTTTTGT
>DAIRED010000328.1:0-1866 GCA_036795795.1 Thermoplasmatota archaeon
GGACCTGCGCAGCGTCGTCGGCGCGGGGGCCTGAGGTTGGGCGACCTGGAAAACGCCATCGCCGCCGTCTTCAGGGCCAAGGGGCTTTCCTCCCTCCCCGAGAAGGAGTTCGTGATGTTCGTGTCGATGACGAAGCGATGGCTGACGCCCGCCGAGGCGCAGAAGCTGCTGGACGCCGGGCTGGCGGGCAAGCTCCTGAAGCGGGACGGGGCCGACGTCTCGCCGACCTTCGACCCGGCGGCCATCGAAATTCCGGTGAACTACGCTCCCGACAAGAAGATGCTCTCCCAGGCGGCGCCGGAGGGTCTGTTCCCAATCCTCGTGAGGAAGCTCTGCGACGCCACGCGCTTCAGCAGGCGCGAGGTCGTGGCGCTCGTCAACAGGAAGCAGGAGGAGGCGAACGTCGAGATAGAGGTTGCCGCGATGCTCGTCGCGGCGGAGCACGGCATCCAGGTAGCTGAATTTTCAAAGCAGGCCCGCGAAGAAATCCTGGAGCGGTACAGGGAGGAATGAATTCTCCAGTTGGGCTGCGGTAAGCATCTGAGGAATCGACAATAACGGTCAACCATGGCCTTCCTCAAGAGGAATCGACAACCACGGCCATTTATGGATTCCTCAAGCGAAATAATCCAAGTTTTCCCTCTTCGGCTCTGGCGGGACTTCCGCGTCCTTGAGCTTCGATGTAATCTGCTCTATCTGCTGCGCCTTCTCGTGCAGCGCGGAGAAATCAAGCTTGAGCTTCAAAGCCTTGGCCAGCACCTGGAGGACGGCTTCCGCCGACTTGGGGTCCACGAAGTATCCGGACGTCTCGCCCATGAGGCACGCGCCCTCGTACCCGCGTAGCGCACCGAGCCCGAGCAGCAGGCCGCTCGCGCCGACGATGCCGCCGCCTGGCTCGCCCTTCGAGAACGTGACGCCGACCTTCTTCAGCTCCGCGACGAGCTTGGCGTTGGTCGCCGCGCCGAGCACGCGGGGGGTCTCTATCATCTTGCCGATGCCCCAGCCTCCGAGGGTGTAGAGCCTCCTCGGCCTGTGCCTCTCCAGCGCCTCGAGGACGCTCCACGAGAGCTCGTACTGCCCCTCGGGCGATAGGCCCTGGTAGTCCCCGACGAGCAGCACGAGGTCCGCGGCCTCCTTTCCCTTTGCCTTGTGGTAGTAGAGCTCGTTCCTGACGAGACGGATGACGCCGTCGTCGTTGATGAGGACCTGCGGCGGGAAGTGGCGGGAGTAAATCTCTGCGAACTTCACGGCCTTCAGTTCGTCGACCAGGTGTTCGGCCGCGAGCTTTCCGACGTTGCCGACGCCGGGCAGCCCCTCGACGACTATCGGGCGGTTGAGCTTCGGGCGCTCCAGCTCCCTGAAAAGCACATCGTCCATCATTTTCCGGCCTCCGAGAGCGCCTTGAGCTGGCGCCTGTACTTACCGTACTTGTCTTCTGGCGAATACCTCGGGGGAAGTGGCATGGTCGTCGGAGCATCGCACTTCGGGCACGCGCTCTTGAGGGTGTAGAGCTCGCACGGCTCGCACCTTCGGATGGCCGTCCTCATTGCTGCTCCTTCCTGATGAACTTGCCGTCCCCGCCGCGGGCCTTTATATGGGCTATCGCGCGGTCGGCGGCGGCCTTCATGTCTTCCTCGGCCAGCTTGTAATCGTCGGCCAGGACCACGAGGCGATACTTCGGCGCCCCGATGTATTGAATCTTGACGTTCTCGTCTTTGGTCTTCTCCGCTTCCTTGAGGGCGTCGCGTATGTGGACGATGCCGTTGCTCACGGGGCAGGACATCTCCAGCATCCCGGCGATTTCCACCGTCGACGGCGTGACGTTCTCGGTCGCGACCGCCATGAAGACCTTGAGCCACTTTCCGT
>DAIRED010000329.1:0-1796 GCA_036795795.1 Thermoplasmatota archaeon
CGATGTTGGCATCGATACTGCGCAACACCGGCAGGGAGGCCGAGGCCCGCTCCCTCTACGAATCCGCGCTGGAGCACTCCAAGCCCGCGAGTCTCAAGGCCATGGAGTTCAGCGCTTCGGTCGGGCTGCTGAGGGGCGACCGGTCAAGGGAAGCGGATCTCATGCCCGTTTTGGAAAGGGTATCCACGGAGCTAGACGACCCCAAGATGGAGATGGAGGTTGCGGCGGTCAAGGCCGAGTGCGAGCTGGCCAAGGGAGACGCAGAAGGCGGTCTGGCCCATATCGCTCGCGGCCTCGAACTGTGGCGCGGGGCGAAGAAGTCCGAGCTTGACGTAGGCGCGGCCGACCTGCTCGTGATTAAGTCGCAGGCCGAGGAGGCGCTCGGGAGGCCTGCGGATGCGCGGGAATCCCTGCGCGAGGCCGTGCGGCTTTACGAAGGGCGCGGTCGCAGATGGATGGCAGAGAAGGTGCGCAGGCACCTGGATGAGATGACGAGCGGTTGATGCACGCTCAGCCGCGCGGAGGTGCGGTCCTCTTCTCGCACGTCTCTTTGCACGCCTGGCAATCGCCCGAGCATGGCTCGAGGTGGATGTCCGCGCGGTGCTTCGGGAAGCGGCGTTCGACCTGGGCCATGATGTCGTGGACGAGGGCGTGGCCTTTCTCGATGCTCAGCTTGCCGTCGATGATGACGTGCATGTCGACGATGGCCGAATCCTTGGCGTGCTGGATGGTCGCCTTGTGCACCGAGACGACATCTGGGAAGCCCTTTGCAATGTCCCGTATCATCGCCAGCTCGCACTCGTCGCAGTGACGCTTGACGGGGTCGATGTGGACGAGCGGCCTGGTGCGGTACTTGTCCAAAATGCAGCGCTCCACCTTGTCGGCGATGTCGTGGGCCTCGCCCGCGCCCATCGATTCGGAGACGTGGATGTGCATGGAGATGGCCTTGAAGGAGCCGTACTCGTGGACCTCGATGCGGTGTGCGTCGATGACGCCTGGCACGGAGCGCGCGCAGGCAGCGATTCCCTCGACCGTCGCCCGGTCCGGCGCTTTGCCCATCAGGCTCGTGGCCGAACCGCACGCGAGCTTGATTCCAACGGCGATGACGAACGCTCCCACGCCGATGGCCAGCATCGGGTCGAGGATTTTGTAATCTGGCATGAGCACGGTTATCGCGACCCCCGCTGCGACCGTTATCGAAATCAGCGTGTCGGAGAGGTGGTTCCAGCCGTCGGCCCTGATGGCATCGCTGCTTATCCTGCGCGCCACTGAGAAGGCGAAGACCGCCAGGAAGACCTTCACGGCGGTGAATGCGAGCATCAGCCAGACCGTCGAGAGGCTTGCGTCGATGTTCGGGTCGCCTATGCTGGACAAAGCCTCGCGTATGACGACTATGCCCATCGAGATGACCAGCGACGACACGACGACTGCGAGAATCGACTCCGCGCGCCCGTGGCCGTACGGATGCTCCTCGTCGGCCGGCCTGGACGATATGTAGAACGAGTAGAGGATGACCGCGGAGACGGCTATGTCGGTCAGGTGGTTCAGCGAGTCGCCGAGGATGGCCATGCTGGCGACGGATAGCCCCAGCAGGAGTTTGCCCGCGAATACCAGATACCAGGTGGAGCCGCGCCGATGGTAAGGAAGAGTGCTTCATCTCTTTCCGCCCTTCTTCGTTTTCTTCCCTTCGGGCTTCTCCACTTCCAACTGGGCGAGGAACGGTGTCTTTTGGACTCCCTCTACGTCCAGGGTCACCTCCGGTCCGCAGGCCCGGAGCACGTTGTTCCCCTCCGTTC
>DAIRED010000330.1:0-1794 GCA_036795795.1 Thermoplasmatota archaeon
ACTGGACGGTTATCGCCATCAGGCGGCCGACGCCCTTCTGGTCCAGGACCTCGAACGGGTTGTCCTTGAGAATCTTGCGCTCGTTGTACAGCGGCAGGAAGGTGTTCTCGGCGTCCTCCCTGGAGAAAGAGAACACAGCCTGGGTCAAGTCGTTCGTCCCGAACGAGAAGAAATCCGTTATCTCCGCAATCCTTCCGGCGCGCATGCACGACCTCACGACCTCTATCATCGTGCCGAACTTCATCGGAATTTTCAATCCGTACGCCTTCTCGACGGCCTCCTTCTCCTCCATCAATTGCCTGTTCACCCAGAGCAGCTCGTCCCGAGTGCAAACTTGCGGTATCATTATCTGCGGCTCGACCTTGGAACCACCCTTGATGCGCTCCGCCGCCGCCTCGCAGACAGCGCGCATCTGCATCCTGTAAATCTCCGGGTACGTGATTGCCAGGCGCACGCCGCGGTGCCCGAGCATCGGGTTGACCTCCATCAGGTTGCGCACTTTTGCGAGCATGGTCAGCTTCTTGGACAGCGTCTTGTGGGCAATCTCCTGCTCGTGGATGGTCTCGGTCTCCTTCGAGAGCTTGTGGACGATGGATTTCGCCTCATCGGGGAGCGCCACCTGGTCCACGGCACCCGACAGCGATTTCATGAAATCTAGCCACTCGACGAACTTCTCCAGGTTAGCGACGTCGTTGTTGAGCACGTCGACGCTCGGCAGGAACTCGTGCAGGGGTATGTCCAGCAGCCGGATGACGACGGGCTTCTCCCCCATCACCTTGTAGATGTCTATGAAGTCCTGCTTCTGGAAGGGCATCAATTTGTCGAGCGCCCTCTTGCGGCCCTCCTCGTTCTCGGCCAGAATCATCTCGACGACTATCGGCAGCCGGTCCGTGGCGTTGAACATTCGTTCGGTCCTGCAGAGCCCGATGCCCTCGGCGCCGAATTTCTGCGCGGCCTTGGCCTCGGAAGGCGTGGACGCGTTCGCCCACACGCCCAGCCGGCGAATCTCGTCGGCCCACTTGAGTATGCGCTCGGCCTCCTGGGACAGGTCCGGCTCGACGGTGTCAATCTGACCGACCATCACGAGCCCCTCGGTGCCGTCCAGGGTGAGCCAGTCGCCCTCCTTCACAGTCAAACCGGCGACGGCGAACGACCTCGTTCCCGCATCCACCAGCAAGCCCTCGGCTCCGCTGACGCACGGCTTTCCCATCCCGCGCGCCACGACCGCGGCGTGGCTGGTCTTGCCCCCGCGGGCCGTGAGCACGCCCTCGGCCGCGAAGAAGCCGTGGATGTCGTCCGGCTTCGTCTCCACCCGGACCAAAATGACCTTCTCGCCGCGCTTGTGCCAGGCCTCGGCGTCGTCGGCGGTGAAGACCGCGCGCCCGACCGCCGCCCCCGGCGACGCTGGCAGCCCCTTGCAGATGGGTTTTACCGCCGCCTTGGGGTCCAGCCTCCGGTGCAGCAGGTGGCCTATCTGGTTCGGGTCCACCCGCAGAATCGCCTCTTTCCTCGTGATGAGGCCCTCGTCGACCATGTCCACCGCCATCTTGATGGCGGCCTGGGCGGTGCGCTTCCCGTTGCGCGTCTGCAGGATGTAGAACGTGCCGCGCTCTATGGTGAACTCGAAGTCCTGCATGTCCTTGAAATGGGCCTCGAGCGCGGGGTAAATCTTCCGGAGCTGCTCGAACTGTTCGGGCATCTCGGCCTCCATCTCCGTGACTGGCTTCGGCGTGCGTATGCCCGCGACGACGTCCTCGCCCTGCGCGTTGCGCAGGTACTCCCCATAATATTCCT
>DAIRED010000331.1:0-1774 GCA_036795795.1 Thermoplasmatota archaeon
TGGAGACGATGAAGGGCGTCAAGGACCTCGTCATCCTCGGATGCGGCTTCATCGGTGTGGAGTTCGCCGACGAGTGCAAGAAGGGGCGCGACATCAACGTGACCGTCGTCGAGATGCTCAATCACTGCCTCCAAATCGCCTTCGGCGAGGAGGTCTGCAAGTGCTGCCAGGAGGTGGAGCACGAGCTGTCATCGAAGGGCATCAACGTCATCACCGGCGCGAAGATGGTCGAGGTGCTCGGGGAGGGCACTGTGACCGGCGTCAAGCTGGACGACGGCAGGATAATCAAGGCCGATGCGCTCATCGTGGGCATCGGGGTCATCCCGAACACGGACCTGGCTGAGAAGGCCGGACTGAAGGTCGACAGGGGCGGAATAGTCGTGGACACGAACATGAGGACCTCAGACGCGAACGTTTTCGCCTGCGGCGACTGCGCCACCAAGTTCTCGTTCTTCACAGGGCAACCGTCCGGGTTGAGGCTCGCGTCAATCGCCACAATGGAGGCGAGGATTGCCGGCGCCAACCTGTACATGACCAGGAGGAAGAACCCCGGCGTCGTCGGCGTGTTCTCCACTGCCCTGGGCGGCCTGACCGTGGCGATGGCTGGCATGAGTGAGAATGGCGCGAAGAGCTGCGGCTTCGAAGTCGCCGCGGGCGAGGCGGAGGCGCCGGATAGGCACCCCGGCGGGATGCCAGGGATGTCCAAGATGTGGGTGAAGCTCGTGTTCAACAAGAGGAACGGGCAGCTGGTCGGTGGCGCCGTCAGAGGCGGACCGAGCGCCGGCGAGCTCATCAACACGATAAGCGCATGCATCCAGAACAAGATGACGGCGGACGACATCGCGACATTCCAGGTGGGAACGCACCCCGCTGTCACGGCGTCGCCGATTGCCTACCAGCTGGTCAACGCGGCGGAGCTCGCCCTGAAGAACATGGGATGAGGGGGCTCCGCAGCAGCGGTGTGTTGAAATGAAGTGCGCGCTCTGCAAAGATAAGGACTGCTACACAGGGAAGGACTGCACTGGTAAAGCCGAAGAGATCGCCACAGGCTACGAGGGAGCCGACCTCGACGCCCTGCGGACTGCCTCGGAAATCGAAGCCACGTACTACATGCAGAAGACGCGGATAGAGGAGCTCGTCATATTCGCCAGGCGAATGGGATACAAGAAGCTCGGAATCGCCTTCTGCATCGGGCTGAAGAACGAGGCGTGGGCGCTGCACCAGATACTTGAAAAAGGGTTCGAGACGCATTCTGTCTGCTGCAAGGTCTGCGGGATGGACAAATCGAAGTTCAAGGTTCCGCGCCTCCACAAAGACACAACGGGCATCGAGGCCATATGCAACCCCATGGGCCAGGCAAAGGTCCTCAACGGCGAGGGAACGGACCTGAACATCATCCTCGGCCTCTGCATCGGGCACGACATCCTATTCACGAAGCATTCGAAGGCGCCCGTGACGACCATTGCAGTGAAAGACCGAGTGCTGGCGCACAACCCTCTGGGAGCAATCTATTCCGGATATTACACGAAAAGGTTGGAAAAAGCCGTGCAAGATGGAAAGGTGGCGCCAGATGCCCGTAAATGAGTTCGACGCGGAGCTCGAGCAGCTCAGGGCAAAGAGGCGTCAATCCCTCGCGCAGAAAGGCGATTCGCTGGATGTCAAGCGCTGGCCCGAGGGTGCTGTGGAGGTCACGAGCGAGAGCCTCGACCGATTCGTCGGCGATTATCAGCTCGCAGTAGTCGATTGCTGGGCGCCCTGGTGCGGGCCTTGCCGC
>DAIRED010000332.1:0-1770 GCA_036795795.1 Thermoplasmatota archaeon
CCCAGTTGTTGGTTGTCACGTTGTCGCCAGCGAAGGGCGTTATCTCAACGCTCACGAGGTACACCCCGTTATCCGCTGGGGTGGTCCATGGGAATGCTTGGTATAGGCTGGTTCCGGCACCGACATCAACGTAATCCACGGCGACCTGTGCGCCGTCTACGTACAGGCCCACCTCGGCGCCGAACTCGTCGCTCAACCCCCAGTTGAATATCGTCGCCCCGACGCTAATTGTCGACGACGGCGCTTGGTGCGCTTCCACGTCGAGGTTGTCTGCGGCGAGGTCGTGGTCTGGCTGGTAGGAGTGTCTCAGGGAGACTTCCGGGTCGCCGAAAAGGGTTATTTCATAGTAGCACCAGCGCATCGCCTCTGTGTTGATGAGGCCCACGTTGACCTCCTTCGAGTACTGATTAGCCGGACCCAGCTGGCGAATGTTCTCCCCGAAGACGGCGTCGAAGAACTTCCTGTCGTAGAACTGCGACGAGCCGTTCGTGCCCGAGTACTCGCCCCAGCCATACCGGCTGTTGGCGACGACCGCGAAGGCGCCGTGCTCCTCTGTAACCATGTGCTCCACGATGCAATCGTACGGCATGATACTGGCGCCTGTGTCCCTGTTGTCGAACGAGCCTGCGTAGCAGCCCTGGCTGTAGCCGAAGAAATATTGGTCGTTGGTGAAACTGGAATCAACATCGTCGTTGTACAACCGCATACAGTAGTCGACGTTTGAATGGCCGAGGTGGTTGATGATGTGCACGTTGCTGTTGATGGCCGTTATAAGGGTGCTAGGTGACCACTCGCTCGGGTACATGTCACGATCGTACAGCGTGCTGACCGAGTACTCGGCGGGGATGGGGGGGTTGGCCCAGCAGCCCAAGAAAATCTCATCCTTGGAATCGCATCCGAACGTGGGGGGGGATGTCATCCATAGCAGCTCTCCCAGCATCAACACGTTTTCGAGATACGGATCCGAGGTCGTCTCGTAAGCCAATGTCTTGGTGACAAAGTTGGAAAGCTCCGTCACAGAATCGATTGGCGCCCTGCCGACGTACACCTCCGCCAAGAGGTCGACATCGCCGCCACCAACGCCGTCATTCGTCTCGCCGTAGTAGGCGTCCCCGTCGTTGTTGAACGTCCCGTCCAGGCAACTGTAGTATATATCGGAGGGGATGTCGGTGTCTATCTCACCGTAGGCGTTCGCGTACAGGCCGCGCTTGGGGATGATAGCGTTGCCGCTCTCACCACCGCTATTCCCGCCATCGCCGTCGCCTCCCAGAAGGATGTAATCCGCCTCCCAATTCTGGTAGGCATCCAGTATGAAGTTGCGTATTTCGGTCTGAAGGTCCGCGCCGTTGTAATCAGCGTCCGCTGCAATGGCCTCGACGGTGACAACCGTCGCTGGTATGCCCTTTGCAGCTTTGCTGTCCAGCAAATCCTGGAAGTCGGCCACACCCCCTCCCGCGGCAAGGACGTTGTTGGTGATGACCACGTAGCGATAAGTGTCCGCCGGGTCGACTATGCTCGTCGGGTGAGCGTCCGGGGTAGAATCCAAGCCCGTTTGGTCGTATGTGCTCAATGCAAAGGTGTTCTCCACCATGCCCCCCAAAGCCTTGGCGTCTCCGGGGAGCCCGCGCAGCATCGCCAGGCACTCGGCAACGGCCTGTTCAGACTCAACCGTCTCTACTGTCACGCCCATCCTCGGAGCATACGAGATGAGTCCCGAAGCGGGTACGAAAGATACTGGATAGACGTTGAGCACGAGGATGGAATATCCTC
>DAIRED010000333.1:0-1763 GCA_036795795.1 Thermoplasmatota archaeon
CAGGCACGTCGATGGCCTCCGCACCGTGAACGTCTTCGGAAACGGCGAGCACGCCATTTTCGCCTGCGGCTCGACGGCGTTGAGCGTCGCCGAGGCCATCAGGTTCGGCAAACTGGACGCGAAGGTCGTCCAGCCGGTCTACCTCGACCCGCTGCCGTCCGCGCAGTTGAGAAAGCTGGCTCCCGCCGGCGGGCCGGTCGTCGAGCAGAGCTCCACGGGCCAGTTCTCAAGGCTGCTGCGCGAGCGTGCGGGAATCGAAGTCAAAGCCACGATAGCCCAGTACGACGGACGGCCGTTCGAGCCGAGGGAGCTGGCCGCGAAGCTGAAGGGGGCGCTCTGATGGCGGACGACCTCACGACGTACTGCGAGAACACCTGGTGCCCGGGCTGCGGCAACTTCGGCATCTTCAATTCAGTGAAGGCGGCCATCAAGCAGCTTGAGGGCAAAGGCGTCAGGCGCAGCGACCTCTTCATGTGCGCCGGAATCGGCTGCCACGGCAAGATTTTCGACTACCTGGCGGTGAGCGGGTTCTACGGCCTGCACGGGCGCTCGATGTCGACCGCGCAGGGCGTCAAGCTGGCCAACCCGTCGCTCAGGGTCTTCACATTCTGCGGCGACGGCGACGCCTACGGCGAGGGGCTGGAGCACATGCTCTTCGCGGCGAAGCGCAACTCGGGAATCGCGGTCGTCGTCCACAACAACGGAGTCTACGGGCTCACAGTCGGCCAGTTCACACCGGTGAGCAAACGCGGCTTCAAGGGGCCGTCCTCGCCCCGCGGCTCGGTGGAGGAGCCGCTGAACCCGCTGGCCCTGATACTGGAAGCCGGCGCGACGTTCGTGGCGCGGGGCTACTCAGGCAAGCCAGCTCACCTGACAGACCTGCTTGTGCAGGCGCTCTCGCACGATGGCTTCGCCTACGTGGACGTCTTGCAGCCGTGCGTGAGCTTCAACGACACTTACAAGCTCTACAACGAGTCGGTGGAAATCGTCCCAGGGCCGGCGAAGTCGCGTGAGGAAGCCATCGCCCTCGTCAAGCGTGGCGGGAAAATCCCCATCGGGCTATTCTGGGAAGAGCGGAAGGAGCCGTTCCACAAGGCGCTGATGGGAGACAGGAACCCCGTGATGAACGGGCAGCCGCGCAGCGAGCGCATTTCGAAGGTCAAGAAACTGCTGGAGGGATGACGTATGGGCGAGATGCCAAAGGTCGGCGACCAGGCGCCGGAGTTCTGCCTGGAATCGAGCAAGGGAGGCGTGAAAGGCGGAAAGCTGTGCCTGGGCGATATGCGCGGCAAATGGGTTGTCGTCTACTTCTACCCCAAGGACGAAACGCCTGGCTGCACCGTCGAGGCCATAGATTTCACAAAGGCGATGGAGGAGATTGAAAAGATGGGCGGCGTTGTGCTGGGGGTGAGCCGCGACACGGTCGAGAGCCACTGCAAGTTCGGGGAGCGCCACAAGCTAGCAGTCGTTCTGCTGAGCGACACGGACCACGCCGCGCACGAAGCTTATGGCGCTTGGCGCCCTAAAACAATCTTCGGCAAAGAAGTGCTGGGCGCAATCCGATGCACCTTCCTCGTCGACCCCAGCGGAATAATTGCGCACGTCTGGCCGAACGTCAGCGTCTTCGGTCACATCGAAGAGGTGAAGGAAGAGCTGGAACGCATTCAAAAGGGGGTAAAAGCGTGAACGTAAAGGATGCGATAGAGGCCAGGCGGGCGTACCGAGCGCTCGGGGCTGTCGAAATCACGGACGGAATCGTCGAT
>DAIRED010000334.1:0-1751 GCA_036795795.1 Thermoplasmatota archaeon
CAGATGGTCCGGCGGATGGCAGGTGCCGTCAAGATGGTCGGGGAAGGAACAGCGACCGCAACGGATATCGCCGAGGCGCTGGCCCACCCGAAAAAGTACAAGGGCGTTATCTTCCCGCCCCTGCCGCCCGAGGGGCTCACACTCATGGACGTCGAGCTGGACGTCGAGTTCGAGCCGGAGCCGTTGCCCGAAAGGTACTACCGCGCGAGCCTCCAGGCGCAGCTGAAATCCAGGTTCTTCGAGGAGCTACAGAAGAAGGCGTCCGTTCGTTAATCGAAAAGCCTGCCTAGATTGCGCCTCGTCCTCTTGAGCGGCTTTGAGAGATGCCTTCTTGCGCACGCCGTCGGCTCGTACCAGCCGGCGGTGAGGGCGCGCGGGATGGGTTCGAACGTCCCGGAGCCCAAAGGGGATTTCGCGCCGCAGCGCTCGCACCTGTAACCGAGCCCGCGCCCCTCGGACTTCATAGCCTTGTCGCACTTCGCGCAACGCGGGTTGGCCGCCTTTCGGACCAGCTTGGCCAACTTGACCACTTGAATCTTCTCAGCATTCACAGTCAGAGGTTTCTGCCTGACGCCACCCGATACGACGACGCGGTCGCCTGGTGCCAGACGCCTCAGGACCTCGCGGAACCTCTTGGAGGGCTCGTAGACGGCGACGTCGATTTCTCCGGTGGAGTCGCGCACGCTGGCTATGACGTGCCCGCCGGGAATCGTCCGGGGCTCGGAAGCCACAACGCCGCGTACTGTCGCCGATGAGAAGGGCTCGACATCGGCGACCTTCGCCTCGACGAGATGGTCGTCGGTACCCTGGTTGCTCTCGAAGACGAACCAGCGGTCGCCCTTCTCCCCTTTCAGGGCTCGCATTGCGTTCGGCAAAATCCTCGGGTCGTCGCCCCGGATTCCAAAGAGGATCGGGCAGGGCGAGCCAGGCATGAGCACGACCTTGTCCTCGACGTGGTCGTAGTTATTGAACGTCGATGGAAAGGCCCTGTCCATGGCCGAGACGCTCCGTGGAACCAGCCGCCTCGGAGTACCCCACTTTTTGCGTGCCCGGTATGCAATCACCTCCCACGTGCGGTCCCGCGGCCGCCAGGCGACGGAGGCGCAAGCCCCGACGAGCCCGCGGCCGTTCCCGCGCGCCGCGTAAAACCCGCGCGATGCCAGCTTGCGCGCGTCAGCGATGGGGACGACCTCGCGCACGGCGCGCCAGTAAAACTCGGCCGGGGGGCGTCCGTCGAAAATCACGAGCCCGGGGTTCGTCATCTTCTCTCCCCTGACGGCCCATTTCTCCAGGAGAGATTCAGCGCGGGCCATATGCTCCCCCGTCGCCTTCGCGTGCTTGCCCTTCGCGAAGGCGTAAACGTCGCGGCCGGCGATGTTACCGACGAGCGTTTTTTGACCTGCGCCGCGCCCGAGCGCCACGGATAGCGCCGCGTTCCCGCGCGTCTTCCACGGAATCTGGGGGTTGAGGCGCACGAGGCGCGGATAACCGATGACGTCCAGCTCGGAGAATTCGCGGATTATCTCCGTCAGTAGAAAAGTGGTGCACATCCCCGAGACTGAATCCGTGTCGTCGACGCCGATGTAGATTGGCTCACCCCTTCTTCAGCCTCGCCTCGGCCTTTTTAACGGTGGTACTCCGGCCGTAAATCTTCGGCTCGAAGGACATCGAATCCCAAAATCGCTCCGAGAGCTCGTTCCCGACGACGCTCCGGAGAGTCAGCTGGACGACGCCCTTCGCCTTGAAGTGGG
>DAIRED010000335.1:0-1738 GCA_036795795.1 Thermoplasmatota archaeon
AGGAGGCAGCTTGCGGCGGCGCTGCGGGTGTCGATTGCTGGCTCGATAAGTCGCCCGGCAGGCGCAGACCCGCGCACCGCAGACGCCTTCGCATCGACCAGCATCGCGACCTTCTACTTCATGGCAGTGCTGGTGATATTCGCTTCCGAGGTGTCATATGCGGCGGCGATTCTGATGGCGCTGGGCTTCGCGGCCTACGTGCTCGTTTCCGCGCGAATCTTCGGGCGCCCGGCAACCGCGCCCGCGTCCTAACGCCAGGAGACATAGTTTTTTATCGGCCAAACCGGATTCGGGGGCGATGTTCGAGAAAAAGGACGACCCGTCGAAGGCGCAGGTGAACGATGCCAGGCAGGCTGCAAAGGACGCTTCCCGCGACGTGAAGTGGGCGAAGCAGCACGCCAAGGCCGAGAAGCTCCGTGCAAAGGCGGCGAGCTTCGACCTCAAGGTCAGAAAGCTGGAGGTCAACATCGCCGAGCTGAGGGCGAAGGCCCAGGAGCTCCGCGACAAGGCGAGCAAGGCCGAGGCCAACCTCTGAGGCCACGATGGGCGCGAAACGTCCGGTGCTCTACTATAGCCCAGCGATGGGGCGCGTCGACTTCGGCGCAGGCCATCCCTTCCGGGGCTCGAGATTCGACGAGTTCGTCAAGATGCTTGAGGACGAGGGTCTCGACAGGGAACTCGACATCCGGCAAGCAGTTTCGGCGACGGACGGCGATTTGGCGCTCGCCCACGCTCCCACCTACGTGGCGCACGTGCGCGAGGTCGAGGCGTACGAGGGCGCTCTCTCGATAGACACTCCCGTCGCAAGGGGGATGGTCGATGCGATGAAGCTCGTCGTGGGCGGCGCGCTGGCGTCCGCGAAAACGCTTGCCGAAGAGGACGCCGAGCTGGCTATGACCTTCGGTGGCTTTCACCACGCGGGCGTCGCAAACGGCGAAGGGTTCTGCGTCTTCAACGATGTGGCCATCGCGGCGCGCGCGCTCCTGCAGCGTCACGGTAAAAATCGCGTGCTCGTCGTGGACACCGACGCCCACCAGGGCAACGGGACCATGGACATCTTCGCCGAGGACCCGCGCGTGCTTTTCATTTCGATACACCAGGACCCGCGGACGGTCTATCCTGGCCGCGGCTTCGCCAACGATATAGGCCAGGGCGAGGGCCGAGGCTACACAATAAACATCCCGATGCCCAGATTTTCGGGGAACGCGCAGTGGGCCCGCGCGCTCGACGAGATATTCCTGCCAGTCTGCGCTGAGTTCAAGCCCGACGTGATAATCCGCAACGGGGGCTCCGACCCGTTCTACGGAGACGAGCTGACCGAGCTCGGGCTCGACCTGGACGGCCTGGCGAGGGTGGGGGCGATAGTGCGCTCGGCCTCTGACAACGGCCCGCGCAAGCTCCTCGACCTGATGGTCAGCGGCTACGGCGACTTCGTCACGTACGGCTGGCTCGCCCTCTTCAGCGGAGTCACGGGTCTGAAAGCCGACTACGCCAAGTACTCCCGGAGAATCTATCCGATGCCCAGGCGCATCCCCGAAGAAACCCTCGACAGGCAGACGGACGCCGTCATTGCCGAGGTCAGGGCGAACCTCAAGGAATATTGGACGAGTTTGGCGTGACACATCGGACTTCACCCCGGTTCAGTCCGATACGGAATGGTGATAGGCCGGGCACCGCTGGACGCGGCGTCTCAACGCATATCGCGGCTCGCCCGCCTATCACCATCCGCGCCGAGCCA
>DAIRED010000336.1:0-1697 GCA_036795795.1 Thermoplasmatota archaeon
TCTCCCCCATCACGTCCAGGGTCAGCATCCCGCCTGACGGTTTGAGCGTCACCAGGCTCACGGTCCTTTTAGGGGAACGGTCGGCCGTGTCGTCGTATTTGGAGAAGTGGGTGAAGTCGCGCTCTCCCACGAAAAGCTGGATGGCCTTTCCGGCGAGCTCAAGGTCGATGCCATCGGCCTCCATCATGTAACGGTACCAGCGCCCCTTCGCATGCCTGGGGTTGAACCCGTCGCCGACCGGAGCCGAACCGTATATCCAGACGTCGTCGAGGTGCGAGTTGAGGGCCGGCACGAGAGCCTCCGGGTCGAAGGCCGTGTCGAGCGCGCCGATGTTGCCGAGAGCGCTCACGCCCGCGTCCGTGCGGCTCCCGATTTGGAACCACTCGCCGTCGCCCAGGATGCCGATGTCTCTCGCCGCGCGGGCGACCTCCCCTTCGACGGTCCGCGCGTTTGGCTGGCGCTGGCTCCCGCTGAAGGCCGAGCCGTCGTATGCGATCTTCAGGGCGTATCGGGACATCGGCGGACGATGGCGCGCGCCCTTTATAAATCTGGTGTGCAATCCCCCCGCGTGCCCGATTACCTGGTCGTACTAGTCGAACCCCAGCACCCCGGAAACCTCGGGGCGGTCGCGCGGGCGATGCTCAACTTCGGAATCGAGCGCCTGGCGCTCGTGAACCCCCAGTGCGAGGTCGACGACGTGGCGGTGGCGCGGGCGATGCATGCCAAGCGCGTATTGACCGGAGCCAGGACTTACAAGACTCTCAAGGCGGCGACGAAGAAAAGCGGCTTCGTCGTCGCCACGAGCGGAATCACCAGCGAGAACGACAACCAGTACGGCAGGCATCCCCTGACGCCGCGCGAGCTTGCGGCGAAGGTTGGGCGAGTGAAAGGCGAGGTCGCGCTCGTCTTCGGGCGCGAGGACTACGGCCTCTACAACGACGAGCTGGAGCTGGCAGACGCGCTCGTGAACATCCCCACCGGGGACGAATACCCGATAATGAACCTCTCGCACGCCGTCGCGGTCGTGTGCTACGAGATGTTCCTGCCTGCAACGAAGAGGGCGAAACCCCTGGCGGCCGCGCCGGTCGAGAAGGAGAAGCTCAACGAGTTCTTCGACGGCTTGCTGGATTCCATCGATTATCCCGCGCACCGCCGCCGCAACACGAAGCTCATGTGGCGCAGGATGATGGGCCGCGCCGTGCCGACGAAGTGGGAGTTCTACACGCTGGCGGGGGTGCTGAAGGATGCGGCGGCGGGGGCGAGGAAGGCCAAGGATAGGCGGAAGAGGGAGCGCTGAATGCCAGCCTTGGCTGAGTCTTTCATAATGGGGCTAGATGGCATACAGCCCACGCAACTTTACATAAGCTCGGAGAAATTGGCGCGCGTCATGGGGATTCTCGGCCGCTCACCCCCTTTTGAATACGAGCCCATCCCAGTCAAAGAGCTGAACGGGCGCATCGTGTATTCGGACGGTCACACCAGGGCGTTCGCGCTCCATCGGCTGGGCGCGAAGGAAATCGTGTGCTGCTGGGAGAACGAGCCGCTCGACTGGGACGAGTACGAGGTCTGCGTGGGTTGGTGCCTGGCGGAGGGGATTAAGACAATTGCTGACCTGGAAGGCAGGATAATCGAACCTGATGCGTACCAGCGGTTGTGGCTGGACAGGTGTGGCAAGATGCACGAGGAGATTGAACTGA
>DAIRED010000337.1:0-1688 GCA_036795795.1 Thermoplasmatota archaeon
TTCTCGTCCCCATGGATGGCGACAATCGCCCCGATGAGGCGCTCGCTCATGCCGTACGTGGTCTGGTGGGCGTGGAGGTGCTCGCCGTTGGGAGCCTCGTATTTGATGTCGTAGGCCTTGGCGAAGTTGTCGCGGTACTGGTGGATGCCGCCAATCTGGACTGTGCGACCCGTGGGCATGTAGCAGTCTATCCCGACCGAGTAGTGCGCGCCGGCGAACTTGTCCCAGTCCGGGCGGCGGTGCTTGAAGTGCGGAAGGCACAGCGCCTTCGACACGTTGTCCATGATTTCCATATCCTCGGCCATCTGGCGCTCCGCGTCCTCGAAGTTCGCGTGGCACGTGTGCGCCTCGAAGAAGTGTATCTCGCGCATACGCATGAACGCGCGCGTCTGTTTCGTCTCGTAACGGAAGACGTTGCACATCTGGTAGACCTTCAGTGGCAGATCTGTGTGCGCTCGAATCCAAAGCGAGAATATCGGGTACATCGCCGTCTCCGACGTCGGGCGGACGACGAGTTTTATGTCGAGCGGGTTATCGCCGGCGTGCGTCACCCAGTAGACCTCGGAGCCGAATCCCTTGATGTGCTTCTCCTCCTTGGCGAACTGGTCCTCGGGGATGAGCAGCGGGAAGCACACTTCGCCGTGCTGGGTGCGCTCCATCTCGGCTCGGGTGAACGAGTCCACGAGGGACATGACCTTCCAGCCGTACGCGGTCCAGATGTTCATGCCCTTGATGGGGTAGCGCTTGTCGCACAAGCCTGCTTTCTCCACCAGGTCGTTGTACCAGTTGCTGAAGTCGTCCTCTGACATCATGCGGGCGCGCCAATACCGTGGGCGATATAAAACCTTACTGCTCCCGCGGCGGGGCAGCATCGGGCTTCTCCCCGCCTTTGCGACCCTGGCGCCTCATGGCCCGGTATGCCATCAAGAGGCCGACGACCGTGAGAGCGATGACCACCGCCACGATGGCGTAGGGGACGTAGTCGACGGGCCTGGTCTCCACTTCGACGGCGTAATGCGTGCCGTCGGCTGAGGGCCACCTCGCTTCGTTCGTGCCGTCCGAGGCCGTAAAATAGTACTCCAGCGTACCCGCCTCCACAGCCGGAAGCTGGACGACGTGCGTTCCGTTCGTCGAAGCCTGCGCCAGCGGCATGTCGAGCGCGGTGAAGTTGGTGCCGCCGTTGCGATAGTGGACTGTGACCTGGGCGACATCGATGTCATCCGTCACGACGGCAACGATTATCGGCTTGTGGCCCGCACGGTACGTCACCGCCGGCTCATGGGCGATGGTCGGGGAAAGGACGTCCCTGGCCTCGACCGTGAGGTATTCCGTTGGCGCGCCAGTTGGGCTTAAACCGGTAGATTCGTCGTCGGCAACCGAGAAATAATAATCCAGCGTCGCGGCGCCGTGAAACGCGGGCAGTTCGACGGACCAGTATCCAAGCAATCCCGAGGTCATAGCCACGGGTGCGAACTGCGCCCCCCCGGAGGGGCGATGCATCAGCGTCACGGAGCGCGTGCCCACGTCGTCGCTTGCCATTCCCGAGACGACGATTGGCTCGCCGATTGGCCACCAGTCCCTAGTCGTGGAATTTATCGTTGGCGCGGAATTGTTGAAGGATATCGCGTATTCCGGGGTTAGGCTCGCCGATTGGGAATCGCCGGCCGAGATACGATAGGTAACGTTCA
>DAIRED010000338.1:0-1650 GCA_036795795.1 Thermoplasmatota archaeon
ATCGGAATCGGCGGGGGCATCTTTAGGTCGCGCGAGGCCATGACGGCCACGGGGATGCAGTTGACCATTATCGCCTGGTGGACCTGGGCGGCCACGTCGTCTGGCATCTTGTGCTCAGAGTGCCATTGTTTCGCGACTGCGCTGGCGTTCCCCTCGTAGAGCATCCGGCCCTCTATCTTGATGAAGCCGATGCTGGAGTAATTGGCGGTGAAGCGGAACTCGACGTTCGCCTCCTTGTCGTTGAGCTCGTTGATGAGGGTGATGCTGCTGTTGTGGTCGATGCGTATGTTGCCGACCATCTCGCCCATCTTCGTGAGCCTGCGCGCGTCGATGGACGTGAACTCGAAGTTCTTAATCATGCAACCGAGCGATGCGCTGGGGTGGATAAATAGTTTCGCTCCATATCTCACTCAGATTATACGAGCAATAGGGAGCATTTATCATTCATGAACCGCAGAACGGCTTCATTCTTGGACATTTACGAGTTCTGCAAGTTCAAGTCCCCTGCCTGGCACGGAAGCAATTGCATTTGTGTGCCGCAGGCCGGATTCGGACTAGCACAATGTGCGTTGGTGGGCTAGTCCTCTCCGGCCTGCTTTGTTCGGAAAATAATGAGTGCCGCAGGCCGGACTTGAACCAGCGACAACTTGATCTTCAGTCAAGCACTCTCCCAGCTGAGTTACTGCGGCACCTTCTCTGGGGACTGCGCCAGCGTCGCTTTCCACCCTGGCGGAGGGGGTTGATTGGGATGCTCCTACATTAAGGTTGCCTTCGGCGCTCCTGGTGGTCATTGGCGGCTCGTTGTCGACGTACGTCCAGTTCACCGAGTAAATCTCTGCCCATGTCCCCGCCGTGGCGTTCTCGAAGCGCGCCTCCAGCTCGAACGGTTCCTCCCCCAGCATCTCAAGGGTTTCGTCGGGAATGGGGGGCAGGTTCATTCCGGCCAGCGATACCCCTCGCTCGCCCATCACGTCGTCGATGAGCACGTAACCCACGCGCGTGCCGTTCAAGCCCGAGAGCGCGTCCAGGCAGTCGCGCCAGTCCGTGGCATTCCACAGAGCCGCTCCGCGCTCGAACGTCCCGTTGAAACCATGGGCCCCCAGCAGCGTGCCGAGCCTGTGGTCCGAAGCCACCATCGCCCCGGCCGAGGCGTTTCGGGACATCCATTCCACGGCGGAAAAATCCGCGGAGCTGATGCGGTCCTCGATTCCCAGCTCGGGGAGCGCGCGGTAGCTGGCGAGCGCGCTCGTCACCAGGAGCACGACGACCAGCGCCGGGACGAAAACCCCGGGCCGCACGCGCCAGCCCTCGCCATCGACCCAGAGGCCAGCCCGTGGATTGGATGCCTCGCGGCGGACCGGAGCGCGCCCCTCGATGTCAGAAGCCCCGACCTTCACGACGGCGACGCTGGCGTTGTCGAAAGCGACGAATCTGCGGACGGCCACCCGCGCCAGGGCGCTCTCCACGTGCGGCGCGAGCAGGAAAGCCATTCCCATCGCCGCGAAGACCGAAAGTGGCTCCATCAGGTACTCCAGGTGCCTCTCGGGGAGGAGCACCGTGCTGCCGACCGCGACGGCGAACCCGAGCGAGGCCGCCAGGGCCGAGAACCACGCAATCAGGGCCGGACCCCCCGGAAGCCGCGCCGGGCTG
>DAIRED010000339.1:0-1646 GCA_036795795.1 Thermoplasmatota archaeon
GGCCTTGTCGGCGAGGGCGAACGGCAGGCTCTCGTTCGCCGACGACATCGGCACAGAGACGAGGTTCCATCCCCCGACGACGCTGATGTTGAACCAGGGCGCAATTTGGGCTGCGTTGTCCGCCACCCAGATTTTACCGCATGCGGCTGTTCCATTCGACGCGACGATGTCCAGGCGCCCGTCGATGTTGATGTCGGCCAAAGTCATTGCGGGATATTCCCCTACGGTCGGCAGCCCGTCCGAAAGGGACGACCAGCCCGCCCCGTTGATTCGGCACGCGGCTCCGCTCGACACGCCGTCGGAGCCGATAGCGACATCGACGGCCCCGTCGAGGTTCGCGTCCCCGAGAGCCAATGTCTTTGAGGGGTTCGCGAAAACCTGTCCACCCGAAGACCATGCTCCAGCCCCGTCGCCCTGCCAAAGCCGGACACCGTCCGCCCCCGATTCAGACGTGAAGATGTCGAGATTGCCATCTCCGTTGGAATCCCAAATCTCCACCGCGCTGAAATCCGTTCCCGTAGGAAGCCCGGCTGAGGATTGAGTCCAGTTGAACGCCCCGTTGCCGAGGTAGCATCTCGTGCCATCCGAAGCGGCAACGACGACGTCGACTTCTCCGTCCTTGTTGACGTCGCCGGCGGCGATGTCGGGGAACGTCGCGCTGAGCGGCAGCCCGAGCCTCAGTGTCCAGACGCCTGTCCCGTCGCCGCTGTAAATCCTCATTCCGCTGCCCTGGCCCGAGCCAGCCGCGATGTCGAGCGCCCCGTCGTCGTTGTAATCCGCAACGGCTAGAGAATGCCAGGCTCCGCTGGATGGCAGGCCGCTCGTCCTTGCCGTCCAGACGCCCGCGCCGTTCCCGCTCCAAGCATAGATGCCTGCGCCGCCGACGGCGACGATGTCTGGCTTTCCGTCCCGGTTGAAATCGCAGCCTGCCAAGGCCGATAATGCACCGGTCGAGACAGGCGACGCAAATGGAGCCCAGACGCCCGTCCCGTTACCCGTGAATATCTGGATGCCGTGCGATTGCGTTGCGTAAGCGATATCGGCCCTTCCATCCATATTGACGTCGAAAACCGAGACGTGGTCGATAGTCGCGTCGGTGTCAGGCGAGCTGTACTCCGTCCAAAGGTCCACCGGGCGCGGCGCCGACCCGGTAAAAATCGATATGCCCCCAGTCAGGCTCGGCCCGCAGAAATCGGTTCGCGCGTCGGCATCGAGGTCGCCTGCGACCACGTTCCAGAGCAGCGCAGCGCCGAGACCGGTCGTCTGAAGGCGCCAATTGAAGGCTCCGTCTCCCGTCCAAACCGTCTGATTGTTGCTGATGCTTGATGAGACTACGTCGGGGTATCCGTCGACGTTGATGTCCAAGACCGAGACGCCCGTGTAGCTGCCGGTCGTCGGGAGCCCCAACCTCATCGTCCATATTCCGGTTCCGTCGCCCGTCCATATCCTGATTCCGCTGTTGGCGGCCGACGTCGCAACTATGTCCACGTTCCCGTCCATGTCCACGTCGCAGATGTCCACCGAAGAATAGGAGCCCGATATCGGCAACCCGCTGTTCCTGCGCGTCCAGTTCCCCTTGCCGTCACCAGACCATGCATCGACGCCGTTCATGTAAGAAGCGGCCATGTCCATGTTGCCGTCCTTGT
>DAIRED010000340.1:0-1641 GCA_036795795.1 Thermoplasmatota archaeon
AGGCTCGGCTCGGAGCTGGCACAGCAGGCGCGCGCCGTCGGGCTGAAGGGACTATTCCACACTGACGAGCTGCCCGGCTACGGCATAACGGGGGCGGAGACGGATGCGCTCAAGGCCGCGCTGGGATGCGGCGAGGGTGACGCTTTCGTCGTAGTGGCGGCCGAACCGGCGCGGGCACTTCTCGCGCTGGAGCGGGTCGGCGAGCGGGCGCGCGCTGCCATCGCTGGCGTCCCCGAGGAAACGCGCGACCCTGCCGCGGACGGCTCGACGACCTACAGCAGGCCGCTGCCAGGTGGGGCGAGGATGTACCCTGAGACGGACGTGCCGTCGATACGCGTCACGCCGGAGACGCTGGCGAGGCTCCGGTCGGTCCTGCCGAAAAACCGCGAGCAGCGGATGGCCAGCCTTGCGCAGGAATACCCGTCGCTCGGCCCGCAGGTCGTCGCCCAGCTCGTGGACGAAGGGAAGACCGCCCGATTCAAGGCCGCGGCCAGCGCGGGCGGGGATGCCTTCGCTTCCGCAGCAGCGTCCGCCATCCTTTACGACCCGAACGCCGGAGCCATCGACGGCGATTTCGAGCTTGCCACCTTCAGGGCGCTGGCAGGCGGGGCGTTCGCAAAGGAGGCCGTCGCCGCCATCTACACGGAGAGGGCGAACCATCCCGGCGACGGGCTGGACGCGATAGTCGACAGGCTCGGCCTCCGCGCGGTGGGGAGGGAAGAGATGCTGGCGACAGTGAAATCAGTCGTGGCGGAGAACGCATCGACGGTCTCGGAGCGAGGCGAGCGCGCGGCCGGGCCGCTGATGGGGGAGGCGATGAAGAGGCTCAGGGGCAAGGCGGACGGCAAGCAGGTCAGCGATGCAATTTTGGAAGAGATACGCCGATTGATGGCTCACAGGGCGCCGTAGAGCCGTATCAGGAATGCGCGGCAGAATATGCAGGCGCGGTCCACGCACTTGCCTTTCGTGAGAAGGAATCCCCTGCAGAAGGCCGTCAACTCCGGCGTCATCCGGGGGGTTGCGTCTCTCTGGACAGTGGCGTCCATGTCTGGAGTACATCAATGACCGGAACCATTATTAAAACTTGCGAGAAACGTATTTATACTATTGATTTTTTGTCGCGCGAACTTCGTATGATATTAACACTTCGAAGAACAACCTCTTCGTTCCCTTCTCCTGGAACTCTAACGACGGATGCTCGCGTTTCAGCATCCCGACGTCCGAGTGCGATGAGAGGACGATGAGGCATTTCCCGTCGGTGGCGAGCAACCTGGGCAGGTCCGCGAGGAGCCTGGATACGACCTCCACGCCGCCCGCGCCGCCGTCGGCTGCCGGTTGGCCCATTTTTCCTGGAAGGTAGGGGGGGTTGAACAGAACGACGTCGAAAGGCCCGCGGACCGCGTTCGCCAGGTCGCAGACGACGACGACGACGCCCGCCCCGTTGGCCGCTGCATTCCCTCTTGTGCATCTTGCGGCGCTCGGATTCAGGTCCGTCGCGACGACGCTGGCGCCGGCCGCGGCGCAGTGGACGGCGGCGAAACCGCTCCCCATCCCGACCTCGAGCACGCGCTGGCCTTGCGCGACTCCGACGCTCTCGATAAGCAGCTCGGAGTCCTCCGCCGGGGCGGAGACGCCCTCGGC
>DAIRED010000341.1:0-1592 GCA_036795795.1 Thermoplasmatota archaeon
CGCTCCGCCACCCTTCGTGATGGTGAAGTTGAAGTTTATCGGCGTGCCCACGTTCGAATAACTGCCGGCGCCCGTCGCCTCGTTGCCGTCCATGTGGAACTCTATGTCGCAGTCGCAGTAGCTTACGCCATCCCATCCGAACTGCACGTGAATCGTGAATATGTCCCCGGAGACGCTCCCATCCAGAATGTCATAGGACCTGGAGATGCCGCTGTCCGTCGACAGGGTCATCGAGCCGCCGAGGTCGCTGCCGGAGACGGTGATGTCCAGGCTCACGTCCCCGCGTATCGTCATCGTGGACCCGCCGGGGGCGGCGTAGGTCTCGACGAACCTGCCCGTCCACTGCCCGCCCACGTCTGCCGCGCTTGCCTCCGTGCTGAGCAATGCCATCGAGAACAGGCCTATCAGCATGATGCCAGCGAATACGATGAGGGCTCCCCGTTTCATAAGGTCGCATTCACTTCTGCCGTAATAAGGTTATCCTACCGCAGCGCCCGCGAATTGCAGGCGCCCTACAGGCACTCGAGCTTCTTCATCAACTCCGGCAGGTCGCGCTTGGCCGTCTCCCACACCGCATCCAGGTCGACGCCGAAATAGTCGTGGATGAGCTTGTCCCTCATGCCCGCCATGAGCTTCCATGGTACTTCGGGATGCTTCGACCGGGTTTCCTCGGAGATGTTCTTGGCGGCCTCGCCGATTATCTCGAGCTAGCGTATCACGGCGGACTGGACCAGCCTGCTGGAAAGGAATCCGTCGTAGCCGATCCCCTTCAGATGGTCCTCGGACTTGCGGATGGAATCCACCATGTGGAGCAGATAGAAAGCGTCGTCTTTCATGCCGCGAAAATCACCACTCTCTCCTTCATGACGCGCTCTCGCAGGAACGGGCTGACAGACTTCTCGGTGACTAGGTCCACGCCAATCCCGATGGATTCGGAGAGCTCCTGCTCCATCCCGACCAGCTCTAGGAGGCTCTTGCGCTCGCCGAAGTCAACCAGGATGTCGACGTCGCTGTCCGACCGGGCGTCGTCGCGCGCTCGGGAGCCGAAGACGCTCACCCTCCTGGCGCCGCGCTCGGCCAGGTATCCAGCGATTCTCTGGAACAGGACCTTCGATTCCCCTTTCATGGCACGTTCATTCGGTTGGTCCATATATATAATTTTGCGGTGCCTCTCCGACAAGTTATATATACTCTCGCGCCCGTCTTTGGAACGATGGATATCCTTTGTCGGGTGCTCCGATGAACCTCGAGTCGTACGTCACGCTCCTGGAGGCGCTCTCCAAGCGCGGCACCGTGCGCGTCTCCGACGTCTCCGCCGCCAAGGAGCCGTTCGTGGTCTTGAGGCACTTCGTCGACCGGGGCGCTGCACGCGCGGGGCGGATGGCAAAATTGGAGCACAGGCTCGGCGTGCACGGGACGTACTATTTTGCCTGGGACCCGAAGCTGCCCCATTACGATAGGGGTTATCCCTCGGACCGGAACCCCGGCGGCTTCCCGGCGCACCAGGTGCTGGAAGCGAAACTCTACAAGCACGAGGTCGGCTACCTGCACATGCCGTCGAAGGAGAAGTTCGACGTCGACGAGCGGCTGGG
>DAIRED010000342.1:0-1592 GCA_036795795.1 Thermoplasmatota archaeon
CAAGGCGCTCTCCAAGGTACTTCTCAGGACGATGGGCAATGTCCGTCTGTTCGTCGTCGTTGGTGGCGGCCGCATCGCGCGCTACTACATCAAGATGGGCCGCGAGCTGGGGGCCGACGAAACGTACCTGGACGACGTCGGAATCGCAGTCACGCGCCTGAACGCCAGGATGCTCGTAACCGCGCTCGGGGGAGATGCCTACCACGCGGTCGCGGAGGACTTCGACGAGGCGCTAAGCGCCTCCAAGTCTCACGCCGTCGTAGTGATGGGAGGGACGCACCCGGGGCAGACGACCGACGCGGTCGCGGCGATGCTGGCAGAGCGCGCGAGGGCGGCGCGGCTCGTCAACGCGACGAACGTCGACGGCGTCTACACGGCGGACCCGCGCAAGGACCCCAAGGCGAAGCGCTTCGAGGTCATGACTTTCGGCAGGCTGGTAGAGATTTGCAGCAAGGTGGGCGACGGCGCCGGCCGCAACGTGGTCTTCGACCCCCTGGGGGCTAGGATTGTGGCCCGGTCGAAGATACGCACCATCGTCGTCAACGGGCGGGACCTGGCGTCCCTCGAAAACGCCATCCTGGGCAAGAAGTGCAAGGGCACGTCCGTGGAGGGATGAGAGATGGCCCGAAAGGTCATGAAAGGATTGGCCAGCAGCGCATCCATCTCGTCGATTGGGAGGAGTGGGTGAAATGGCCTACAGGGCGTTCGTGGCGGTCGAAGTCGGCGGGCTTTCCAGGATACTGGAGGTCGACGAGGAGCTCAAGCGCTCGCATGGCGACCTGAAAATCGTCGATGCGGACAACATCCACATGACGATGAAGTTCCTGGGTGACATCAAGGACGAGGACGGCGAGAAGGCCCTAAAGACCTTGAAGTCCGCCGTGAAGAAGCTGGAGCCATTCGAGATGGTCGTCAAGGGTGTCGGCGTTTTCCCCACGGAGGACGACCCGAGAATCATCTGGGTCGGCGTCGAGGAGCCCGAGCCGCTTGTCAAGCTCCAGGCTGCAGTCGAGAAAGCCCTGAAGAAGCTCGGTTACGAGCCGGAGGCGCGCGCCTTCACGCCGCACGTGACGATTGCCAGGGTGCGCAGCCAGAAGAACCGCCTCCGCGTCAAGGAGGTCGTCGACGCGCACCGAGACGAGGAGTTCGGAGTCGTCAAAGTGGACACGATTTTCCTGAAGAAGAGCTTCCTCACGAACGAGGGACCCGTGTACACCACCGTCGGGACAGCCAGGCTCTCAGAGGGGTAGGCTGCACAGATGGCATCCAAGTGGCTCGTCGACGCGGAAACCGAGAAGGCCATGTGGGCCGACATCCGGGCCGATTCAGTCAAGGCGGCTTCGAGGGCGAACCCCGGCCTGATTCTCGACCTGGGCGGCAGCGTTGGCAGCTTCACGAGGCTCATCACATCGGGCGTTCCGGGCCTGAGGGCCGTCTCCATAGACATCGTCAAGCCCGAGACGGTCCCGGAGTGCGAATTCGTGCTCGGCGACGCCCTCAGGCTGCCTTTTAAGGACGGGGCGTTCTCCGCGGTTGGCGCCAGGGCGGTCCTGCACCACTTTCCTGACAGCCTGGACGATTCGATGGCCGAG
>DAIRED010000343.1:0-1592 GCA_036795795.1 Thermoplasmatota archaeon
GACCTTAGGCTTCGCAGCCATCTTCGGTGCGGGCTTGGCATTGACCGCAGGCTTCTTCGCCGCAGCCTTGACCTTAGGCTTCGCAGCCATCTTCGGCGCGGGCTTGGCATTGACCGCAGGCTTCTTCGCCGGGGGCTTCGCATTCGGCCTTGCAGCCAGCTTGGGCGCGGGCTTGGCCTTGGGCTTGACCGCCTTCGCTACAGGCTTGACCGCAGCTTTCTTGGAGGGCTTCGCCGGCGGCTTCTTCGCAACGGGTCTGGCGGCCTTCTTCGCTGCTGGCTTTGCTGCCTTCTTGGCAGGCGCCTTCGACGCCGGTTTCGCGCCCTTCTTCGCCGGCGCCTTCGGTGGAACAGGCTTGACCACGGGCTTGGCGCGCCTCCGCGCCAGTATGCGCTCGAGGATGACCTTCATGTACATCGCGTCGTGCTCCAGGAGCGGCGAGCCGGAGATGATAGTCATGTCGTAGCCGTTGTCGAGGATGCACTCTGCCAGCGGCTCGAACTTGAGGTCCCCCTTCTTGATGGGGGTGTAGCGTATCTCGTTCCCCTCCTCGTGCTCGACGCCGGAGAAGTGAGCGTAGAAGTCGCCCTTGAAGTACTTGGCGGCGCCGTCGAACAGCTTCTGGAAGTCCTCCTTCAGCTTGAGGCTGCCGTTGCCCCGTGCGTGGAGGTGCGGGAAGTTGAGAATCGGCACGACGCCGTCGACATCGCCGCACAGCCTCATGATCTCCTCGATGCTGCCGACGACCTCCTGGCGCCCGCTCGGTTCCACGCCGAGCTTGACTTTGATGCCGGCCTCCGCGAACGCATCCATTATCCCCTGGACTTGCTTGCGGACGCGCTCGTAGGCGGTCTCGGCCGGGGTCTCCCCGTAGAGCCCCAGGTGCGTGACCAGCACGCGGCCGCCGAGCTCCTGCGTGAGCATCCCGCCCCACATGACGCTGTCGACGCTCCTCTGGGTGACGTCGTCGTCGCTCACGAAATCAATGTAATACGGAGTGTGCATCGAGATTTCCACGTCCAGGTCTCTCGCCAGGTCACCGAGCCGCCCCAGCGACTCGTGGTCCTTGGCGATGCCCGGTGTCATCACGCGCATGGTGTCGCCCTTCTGGATTTTCTCATCCAGGTTGAAAATCCTCTGGCCCCTCTTCTTCGAGTCCCTTATCAGCTCGACGACGAGCTCCTCGACGACCTGGCGCGGCGTCAGCCCGATCTCCTCGTCGCTGGCCACGCGCTCGATGACGTTCGTCCTCACAAGCTGGATTTCCATCGCGTTGAGACCCAAAGTGTGAACGTCCTCGATGCCGTCGCGCAAAGTCCTGCCCTTGCACGAGAGCGGTATCCCAGCAGGCCCAAAACGAATCATGTCCCCCAACTCGCTTTTTAAACCTATACCTGAGGCTATATTTAACGGTTGAGTCCTAGGCGAATCGCTCGAAACGCTCCTTGCCAACCTTGCATATCGGGCACTTGTCCGGCGGCTCGTCCCTCGCGCACAGGTATCCGCAGACCTTGCACCGCCATACTGGCTTCGACAGGGGCTGGCCGCCGAAACCGCCAAAGTCATGAAATGGGTGGACCCCACCGTCGAAC
>DAIRED010000344.1:0-1585 GCA_036795795.1 Thermoplasmatota archaeon
AGCGAAGGTTCGAGGACGATGCCGTCCCTCGTCCACGACATCCCGTCCGGCGATGTGGCGTGGAGTATCCTGCCGACGGAGGGATCGATGCCGGTGTAGAACATCTCGTAGCCACCATCTTCGGTCTTCAAGACCCACGGCCGACCCGAGTGTAACGAGTCGTACACGCCATCGTTGCTCAGGACCGTGCCGTCCTTCGTCCAGGCGTTCGAAAGAGAGGCTTTGTGCGCGTGGCATATCCTATTGAAGCACGGCGACCAGTACGTCCCCTGGTACCACATTCTCCAGGTGCCCTCGTCATTCAAAACATAGGGGTTGTGGGTTCCCGCCGGGTCGCTGGCCGAGCCGAAATTCATGTCGAGGCCAGTCTTAACGAAATTGATCCCATCGGTTGAATATGCGTAGAGCGTCCGCGAACGGTAACCGTCCTCATAGTTCACGCCGTTGTACCACAAGCGGTAGACGCCGTCGCTGTCCAGCATCACATACGGGTAGTACACGCAGGCTCCGGCGTAGGAACCGCCCTTGTCGATGACGATTCCCTGCTTCGCCCATGTGATGCCATCCGCCGAGGTGGCTCGGAATATCTGGAACGTATAACCGCTCGATGCGGACGCCATGTAGTACATTGCATAACCCCCGCCTGGAAGCTGTATGACACTCGGGCTGAGGACCATGTAAGTTTCGCCGGCGCCGCCCAGGTCGAGAACGACGCCCCTCTTCACCCAGGCTGCCGCCTCTCCGACGTCGCCGTGCACGACCGCAGCCAATGTGACGCTGTCGCCATCGGTTGGGTTTGCATCGGACACGATGACATCTGAGTTGGAAATCGAGATATCGACGCCATAGCCATCGGTCGGCTGAATAGTGACTGGGACGCTCGTTGACGAGACAACGCTAAACGCGGCCAAGAGCATGGTCGCCACGACTGCGACGGAAAGTACAACCCTGAGCCCACGGAAACCCTTAACGAACTCCATTTTCCTCGCCAAGGTATGTATTCGCAGGTCGCCTTATAAATGTATGCATAAATAGCACCAATGTTACACCAACAACGCACAGCTAGAGGTTACAGTTTTTAGTATGTTTTTGCAGCGTAGAGGAACGTTTTGGCAGCAGCGCCGCATTTCACGCACTGGCCGGCACCAGCTTCGCCGCTGTAGTCCGTCCCCAGGATGTTCAAACCCGTTTGAGCCACTATCTCCTGCCCGCAGACGTTCTCGCCGCACCAGGCCATCCTGAGCACGCCCTTGGGGAGCTCGCCCTCCAGCGAAGAGACGTTCATCGTCCCGTTAGCTAGCTTCGCCTGCGCGTCCTCCCACATGGCATTCTGGATTGCGTCCAGCTTGGCTCGGACGCCTGCGACCAGCTCCGACCTGGCGATAGGCGCCTTCTCGCGCGTGTCGCGCCGGACCGAGAACACCGACTGGTTCTTGATATCGCGCCCGCCCAGCTCCAGCCGCAGCGGCACGCCCTTGAGCTCCCAGTCGTAGTATTTGTTGCCCGGTCGGAGGTCGCGGTTGTCGATATGGACACGGATTCCGGCTGCCGCCAGCTCGGCGCGGACCTTCTCGCATTCTCCGGC
>DAIRED010000345.1:0-1562 GCA_036795795.1 Thermoplasmatota archaeon
AAAAGGCTCCAGTCGTGCTCAGCACTAGACTGTAACCAATATCGTCTCCCGGGTACAACCTTTTCTCAAGGATTCTACCGTAGTCTTGAGCAGTTGTCCTGATCCAGGCATACACGCTGAAATCTTCACCCGGCGTGACGTCGATCAAAGGATTGTTGGGTATTGCGACGCGGTCTCCCACGCCGTCGAAATAGTAGGCGCTGCCATACATGCCGGATTGGTTCTTCAATGTGCCAGTCACGGTGCCGTCGAGGCTCCCCGCCGAATCGTGGGCGATCGTACCGGACACCTCATCCAGCGCCCAGTGGGCCACGGGTTCGGGTCCCGGAGGGGGGACGGGGGTTGTGCCGTTGCCACCGAGAATGCCGAATGTGAGGTTCGCGAGACCGTCGTTCCCAATTGTTAAAACTCCGGTATCGTTGCCGCCAGCCAACGCGGAGAATTGGAAGCTTGTCGGGTTTATCCATATATCGGGGTAGTAAGCAACAGCCACGAGCGCGGTTTGTACGTTATTGTCGACGAACGTCTCGTTGAAGACTGCCGTGGCCACTATTTCGAGGGTGTAGTTGCCTTCCGCTACGGGCATCCAGCCGAATCCGATAGTTTGGAAATGGCCCACGTCGATTGACGGAATCATCGTGCCGTTACCCCAGGCACCATCCACGTAGAAATCGACGGAGATGCCAGTCTCGTTGTTTTGGCCGTTGTTGTACACGTCGCATTCCACCAGCGACATTTCGAAAGGCTGGAGCCCCACAGGCACGCTCATCGATTCGACGGAGATGTCGTGCTCCAGGGTGTCGCCGGATATCCTTATGTCGTCGACGTACCAGCCCTCGTATGCGTTGGCTGCGCTGTCTATCGTGTCGAAAAAGAACCGCATCTGGATGGTGTCTCCCAGGTAGGCGGAAATGTCGATTTGATACTCGTTCCAGACCATCATTTCATCGTTGTAGAACTGCGCAACCGAGACGAACGGACCGCCGTCGGTCGATACCTCTAGCCAGCGCTGGTCCCACATCGCGGTCGTCGATTCAGTCTCGTACCAACCGTCGAAGGAAACGTAGGCATTGACGCACCATGCGGTTTCGATGACGGGAGACGTCAGGGAGCCCTGATTGTCCGTCCCAGTGTCGTAATCCACACCATCGTTGTAGGACCAAGAATGGCTCGGGCTTGCAGGAGCCCCTAGAGACGAGCGGGCAGTCGAGATGTGCCATAGCCCGTCGCATGCCCAACCGTCGGTGCCGGACTCGACATCCTCGAAATAGATGCTTTGGAAGACCTCTACTTGTCCTTCCATCCGGTTGTTGCCGAGTTCGGGCTCCCCAGGCTGCCCCTCGGCCTCGATAGCAATCGCATTGGTGCCAACGACGGTAGGCGCCCATCCGAACGAGACTGTCGTCCAAGTTTCAGCAGGCAGCGAGGGTATTATCGTTGCACCCATCACGATTCCCCCGACCTCGAACTCCACCATCACGCTGGATAGGCCAATGAGCCCTGGATTGTTGATGGTCGCGTTGATTGTCAACGCCTCGAATTTTTCCGCGCGTGAAGGTGCG
>DAIRED010000346.1:0-1533 GCA_036795795.1 Thermoplasmatota archaeon
CATAGACATCGACGGGTTGGACCCGGCGTACGCGCCCGGAACCGGCACGCCGGAGCCGTTCGGAATCACGTCCTGGGACGCCAAACGCATCGTCGAGAGGCTCGCGCCCGAGCTAATCGGCATGGACGTCGTCGAAGTCAGCCCGCCGTGCGACAACGGCAACACGGCGAGCTTGGCCGCGCGGCTGGTCCGAGAGGCGATGGCGGTGAGGATGAAGTCGCCTACACGCGAGTGAATGCCGTGGTTTCTCTAATCTAGAATTGGTCCATTTGGTTAATGACATATTTGAGTTGCAACGAAATCCGAACGAGCCTACTGCTTCTTGTCCTTCCAGTACGGCCCGCTCAAATCCTCGAACGCGGACACTGCCGCCGTCGCGCCAGTGCCGACGGCCGTCACTATCTGCCTCACGCCGCCCGAGAGGTCACCAGCGGCATAGACGCGCGGGATGTTCGTGCGCATCGAGCGGTCGACCTTGATGAAGCCGTCCTCCCCGACTGCGATGCCCACCTCGCGGGCGAGACCGGAGTTCGGGTTGAATCCTATCGATACGAAGACACCCTCGATGGGCAGCGTCGTGCCAGCGCCGGTCTTCAGGTTCTTCAATTTTACAGCGGTCACCTTTTCGTCGCCGACGATTTCCTCGACCACCGTGTCGAAAATTGTGGGGCGTCCGGTAGCCTTCCAGGCATCGACGACGTGCTTCTCGGCGCGGAACTCCCCCTTGCGGTGCGCGAGCGCCACGCGCGCCCCAAGGCTGTGCAGGTAAATCGCGTCGGTCAGCGCGGTGTTACCGCCACCGACGACGAGCACGTCGCGGTCCTTGTAGAAGAACCCGTCGCAGGTCGCGCAGTACGCGACTCCTCGCCCGGCCAGGCGGTCCTCGCCAGGCGCCCCGAGCTTCTTGTGCTCGGCGCCCATCGCCAGGATTATCCCTCTAGCCTCATAGCGGGCTTTGGAGGTTATCGCCTCGATGGATTTGCCAATCTTGATCTCCGTCACGGGCTCGTTCTCCTTCACTGGGACGTAGTCCCGCGCCTGAGCGCCTATCATCTCCATCAGCTTCGCGCCGGGGACGCTCTTGAATCCTGGCCAGTTCTCGACGATTGGCGTTATCGAGACCTGCCCGCCTATGGTCTTCGCCTCGAGGACGACGGTTTCCAAACCGCTGCGCTTGGCGTATATCGCCGCGGTGAGCCCGGCCGGGCCAGCGCCGACGACGACGAGGTCGACCTTCACGACTGATGGCTCTTCGGCGGCTCCATGGTCGTGGGTGTGCCCGCCAGCGTGCCCTGAAGGGGCCGGCTGGGCCTGCGGTTCGACATACGGCCTCAGCGCCAGCAAGCCTTCGACGAACCGGTTCTCGGGCTGGAGGCCCTTGCTGATGGTGACGCCGTTGACGACGGTATGGGGCACCGAGCCGACGCTGTACTTGCGGGCCAGGTCGACGTTCTCCATCGACTCGACGCACTCGGCCGACACCAGGTCCGGCCGTTCCATCGCCACGCTGAAGGCGTTGATGACCTCGCCGGG
>DAIRED010000347.1:0-1525 GCA_036795795.1 Thermoplasmatota archaeon
GACGAGTACAAGGAGATGGCGTCGAGGGGGCTGCGCGTCATCGCCATCGCGACGAGGGAGCTGGACGCGCCGCCTTCGCAGGTCGGCGAGGGAATCGAGGAGCGGTTCACGTTCCTCGCGCTTTTCGGGATGATGGACGCGCCAAGGGCGGAGGCGCTCGGCGCGGTCGAGAGGTGCAAGGGCGCTGGCATCCGGACCGTGATGATAACGGGGGACCACCAGCTCACGGCGATGGCCATAGCGCGGGAGATGGGGATTCTCCTGCCCGGCGACGAATCGTTGCTCGGCGAAGAGCTCGAGGGCATGTCCGACAAGGAGCTGGCGATGCGGGTGGAGAAGGTCTCCGTCTACGCGCGCGTGTCGCCGGAGCACAAGGTTCGCATCGTGAAAGCGCTGAAGTCCCGCGGCCACATCGTATCGATGACCGGCGACGGGGTCAACGACGGCCCGGCCCTGAAGAGCGCCGACATCGGCGTCGCGATGGGCATCGCCGGAACGGACGTGGCCAAGGAGAGCGCGGCGATGGTGCTGACGGACGACAACTTCGCGACAATCGTGAGCGCCGTCGAGGAGGGCCGCGCCGTCTACGACAACATGCGCAAGTTCATCAGGTACATGTTGAGCACGAACGTGGGCGAGGTGCTCGTCATCTTCGTGGCGTCGCTGGTGGGGCCGCTGCTGGGCTGGCCGGTCGAGGCTTTCCCGATACTCGTCGCAATCCAGATACTCCTCATCAACCTGCTGACCGACGGCCTTCCGGCGCTCGCGTTGAGCATCGAGCCCCCCGAGGAGGGAATAATGAAGCGCCCGCCCCGCGACCCCCGCGAGGGCGTACTGGCCGGAGGCATAGGGTTCCACGTTGTCTGGGTCGGCCTGCTGATGATGGCGGGCTGCCTGTGGATATACGACTACGGCCTGGATGGCGGCATCGAGCACGCCCACACGCTCTGCTTCATCACGCTGGCATTCTTCCAGCTCTGGCACGTCTTGGCGATACGCATCGAGGGCTCGTCAGTCCTCGGGCGCCAGTTCTTCGCCAACCCCTGGCTGCTGGGCGCCGTCTCTTTGAGCGCCGGCCTGATGCTCGCCGTCCTGTACGTGCCGGTGCTGGCGGACGTCTTCCGCGTCGTGCCGCTGGCGCTCGACGAGCTCGCACTCTGCGCGCTGGTGTCGAGCAGCGCCTTCTTCATCGTCGAAGCGGAGAAGGGGGCGAGGCGCGTGGTGGCGCGGGCGAAAAATGCGAAAACCGCCACTGCGCCGACCGTTCAACCCAAAAGTATCTAGTGGGGCAAGGTTCGGAAGATGTAGTCCTTGCCCCAGGGCCGGACTAATATTGCTTACGCCATCCCATTAGTCCTTACTGGCTCAAGTATCGCCATAGAACGCTCTTGAGCCAGGGCCGGACTAATATTGCTTACGCCATCCCATTAGTCCTTACTGGCTCAAGTATCGCCATAGAACGCTCTTGAGCCAGGGCCGGACTAATATTGCTTACGCCATCCCATTAGTCCTTACTGGCTCAAGT
>DAIRED010000348.1:0-1505 GCA_036795795.1 Thermoplasmatota archaeon
CTTGCCCAGCTCGGTCTTCATCCCCGTGGCGGTGACGACGGCGCGGCCCCGGCCCCTCTCCACGATGGTGCCGCTGAAGACCATGTTGGCCTGGTCGTTGACCATCGCGCGCCTCTCAAGCGGCGCGACGGTCTTGTGAACCGAAATCGACTCACCGGTCAGCGACGCCTCGTTAACCCGCATGTCGATGGACTCGACGACGCGGCAGTCGGCGGGGACCTTCGAGCCCGCGCTCAGAACCACGATGTCGCCGACGACCAGCTCCCTAGATTCCACGGTCGAGACCGCGCCGCCGCGGACGACCTGGGCCTTCGGCGCGGCCATTGCCTTGAGCGCCTGGATGGCCCTCTCCGCCTTGTGCTCCTGGAAGAAACCGAACGAGGCGTTGAAGAGGACGATGACGAGTATCACCGCGGCGTCGTAGAGCTCCTCGTCCGAATCGTGAGTCAGCCCGATGTACAGCGATATCGCCGCCGCGAAGATGAGGATGACGACGAGAAAGTTCGCGAACTGGCCGAGGAGCATCGAGAGGGGGCTCCGGCCCTTGGCCGCCACCAGCTCGTTCGGGCCGTGCTCGGCGAGCCGCTTCGCCGCCTCGGCGCCGGAGAGGCCGTCGCCGGAGCTTCCCAGCTGCGCCATCACGTCCTCCGCGGGAGTCTCGTACCAGCCTTCTCCGTCCATCGGCCGGCAATCCGCCTAAGTGTAGATAAGGATGACGCCGGGCGGCTGGCGCCCGATTCTCGCGCAACCTATTTATGCGGCGCTAGCCTCCCCGTCCCAAGGTGAGTGAGATGGTCATAGAAGTCAAGCACGTTCCCGGAAAGAAGAAAACCTGCAAGGTCATGATATACGCCCTCAGCACGTGCGGCTGGTGCAAGAAAACGAAGAAGTTCTTCGCGGACCAGGGTATCGAGTTCTCGTACATCGACGTGGACTTGGTGACGGGCACCCAGGACAAGCGCAAGGTGGTCGACGACCTGAAGAAGTGGAACCCGTTCAAGTCATTCCCGACGATTGTCATAGATGACAAGGACTGCATCCTAGGCTTCGACGAGGAGAAGCTGGCCGAGGTGGCGAAGAGATGAGCGACGAGATCAAGGTGGAGGCGACGCACGACCGCCTGAAGCGCGAGGCCGAGGCTGGCGGTTACCGCCTCAACCCCGACGTTGAATTCACGAAGGAGCTGATACGCGGGCTCCTGACCAACGAGGAGCGCATGGGATACTGGGCGTGCCCGTGCAGGCTGGCCTCCGGGGATAAAGCCGAGGACACGGACATCATCTGCCCCTGCGACTACCGCGACCCGGACCTGAGCCAGTTCGGCGCCTGCTACTGCGCGCTCTACGTTTCGGAATCGATTTTCAAGGGCGAGAAGAAGGTCACGCCGGTTCCGGAGCGCCGAATCCCGCCGGAGGACCGGCCGAAGGAGCAGCCAACGGCGTCACCGCCAGCGGACGAAGCTGCGCGAGGTTTCGGCGGCGGGAAGCTCTCTAAGCCGGTCTGGC
>DAIRED010000349.1:0-1488 GCA_036795795.1 Thermoplasmatota archaeon
CCGTGCTGGGCCTGGGAGCGGTGGACGTGCCCGTTTATCCCACCAGCCTGGCCGAGGAGCTGGCCTATATCGCGGTTGATTCCGGCTTCGGCGTGCTGATCGCCTCCAGCGCCGAACAATTGTCGAAGGCCCTGGTGGTCAAAAGCCAGGTGAAAAGCCTTAAATACATTGTCGTCTTCGACGAACTGGACGATCTCTGAGGCGACCGCGAGCGGCTCGAGCGCCCGCAGGGTTCTCTAGCGCTGGACGGGTCCGGCGGGCATCGGCTCGAGCGGCCTGCGAAACCTATAACTACGCACGGGCCGATTCTGGTAATCAATGGATTTGATAACGGCCTTCGTCGGGATGGGAATCATAGTTTTCGTAGGCTTCCTCGGCGACTATCTCTTCGAGAAGACCAAGATACCAGACGTGCTGCTGCTCATCGGCGCTGGATTGCTCATCAGCCCCCTGATGGAGTTCCTGCTGGGCAGGCCCCTGATATATCCGGCTTCCCTGGAGACTTTCGCCCCCTTCCTCGGCGCCCTCGCGCTCATAATAATCCTCTTCGACGGCGCGCTCGACCTGAGCTACGAGCGGATGATGGCCTACATCGGGCCGGCGGTCCTGCACACGGTCGTCATATTCTGCGTCAACGTCGCCATCGTCACCCTGCTATTCCACTACGTCGCGGGCTTTCCAGTCCTGATAGCGGCGCTGCTTGGCACGGTCGTCAGCGGAACGAGCAGTGCCATCGTCATCCCGCTCCTGGCCGGAAGCAGCGCGAGCGAGGATACCAAGACCGTGCTCGTCCTGGAATCGGTCATAACCGACGTGCTCTGCATCGTCTGCGCGCTGACGCTGATTTCGATGCTGGAAGGCGGCGTTGTGGACGCCTCGTCGGTGGTCAACGACCTCCTGACGCCCTTCGCGGTCGCAGGGATGCTGGGCGGAATAGCCGGACTCGTCTGGCTTTACTTCCTGCGCTGGATGCAGGGGCGCCAGTATGTATTCATGATAACCCTCGCGGCGCTCTTCGTCGTCTATGGCGCGGTCGAGTACGTAAAGGCCAGCGGCGCCATCGCCGTCCTCGTGTTCGGCCTCGTCCTCAGCAACAGGGATGAGTTCGGGCGCATCTTCCGGCTGAAGTCACATTTCGTGCTGGACAAGAACATCCAGGCCTTCCACAGCGAGGTCGCGTTCGTCGTGCGCACGTTCTTCTTCGTCTACACCGGGATGCTTTTCTCCTTCGCGCTCCCGGCGGTCGTCGACACCGGAGTCCTGCCCGACTCGCTCGTTTCCAGCGCAGCCATCTTCTTCGGAATATTGATGCTGATGCTCGTGTTGGGGTTCTTCCTGGCCAGGTCCTCCGGCTCCATATTGACCGCGAAGCTCCGGCCGGTCACCCGCCCGGACCTCATGGTCATGATGGTCATGCTCCCCGGCGGCCTGACGGCGGCGGTGCTGGCACAGCTGCCCTTCACGAGCCCCATGTACCTGGATTCGGCG
>DAIRED010000350.1:0-1478 GCA_036795795.1 Thermoplasmatota archaeon
CAGTAATGAGAAGCGCCCCCCGGATAGCGGAAGAAGCCGTCCTGCCGATGCAGATGGTCACCTTCAAGCTCGTCATCGTCGATGGCATCGTCACCGGAAGTCACGAAGCCGAACAGGCTGAAGGTGAAAGGACCACAATACAAATTACCGCCGGCTTCAACCATCCAGCCCTCGTAGTCCATATCGTCTTCGTCGTCGCCGTCATTGTCGTCGTCGACGCTGCCGAGGTTCTTCACGAAGTTGATGTACGCAGACCACAAGGATTCCTTGTACTCGAAGGCAAGGCCCAGGTCAAAAAAGTGGTTGTTATCAACTTCATCCTCGGCGAAATGGGCGCCGGCGGCGGCATTGCTACCCGTGTTCGTGCCATTCCCGATATAAGTCAGCTCGCCGACGCTCACATCGGTACCATGCCCATACTGGTAGAACCCAATGAGGCTCGCCTTGAACGGCCCTTGAGCATAGTCGAGGCTGAGGAACACATCATCCACGTTCTCGTTCGTGTCGGTTACGTCCTCGTTCTGCGCGGCAATGTAACCAAGCTTCACATTGATCGGGTCGAGCTTGGCGGTCGCCACGGCGGCCGAGAAGTCGTCACTGATGATCCAGCCCTTCAGGAGCTCGAGGCCCTGAACACCGATTGTCGCGCGAACCGGCGTGGTGGGGATCGCGAAATCGATGTAGACGTTTTTCATTTCCAGGTTGACAGCATCAGCACCGATGTCGCCGCCGCCATGCCGCAGGGCGCCATCCGTTTCATCGCCCCACCGGGTATCGGCTTCCCACTTGGTCACTACTTGCAGGTTTTCGCTCGATACGAAGGTGAAGTACATTCTCAAGCGCTGATCGATGTAATTCTGGTTGTCGTCATCATCATCTTGACCATCGGCTACGTTGTCGTTGGACTGCAAGCGGGCTCGATACATACCGCCATACTTCAGCTCCACCGCAAACGTTGGCAGTGCGATAGACACCACTGCCAAAAGAGCAATCAACATCACAAAGTACTTTTTCATCTCTTTCCTCCTCACAAGCTAATCTTGTCTCCTCAATACTTCTTCCACAAACTACTTGCCCCGAAAGCAGCCGCCGACGCTTTAACACGGCTCTTGGTCTCCCTTCTTGCCAAGGTTAACGCCTAGCCCCTTTGCCATATTCAGGACTCGTCTACACCAGAGACAAATCATGTGTCAAGGATAAATTTGGAAATAGAAATAATATTGGCGTTCAGGACTGAACATTTTCAGCGGCTTGCTCTTCCGGGTTATGAATCGATGTCTTTTGCCCGGAGCCCGAACCCGCGCCGTCCTCGCCAACGTGTCGAGCCCCGAGTGGTCCTCCTCCCGCGCCGTCGCCGAGAATCAGCGCCTACGCAGGCTTCCAGTGCAAGGCTAATTTGCCGTTTCCAAGTTGCGATCCTTTGTTGTATAGTGATAAAGTCCAATTCAGGGGTAGAGGGAACGTTTTAGATACGCTTC
>DAIRED010000351.1:0-1085 GCA_036795795.1 Thermoplasmatota archaeon
CCGCGGCGTCGATCCTCGTCCGCTTTCTGCCCGTCGTCGACGACCTCGAGCGGGGGGGCTACGACGTGTCGGGCTCGCGCAGGGAATTGGTCGCAGCCCGCGAGCATTTAGCATTGGAAAAGCTCGAATGGGCCGAACGCGCCGCGGAGCGGGCCGAATCCCAGGCTGTCGAATCCGTGTCGAATAACGGGGGTGCCAAACATGGATAGCTATATATATATGGTAAGTTTTACTACTATACAAGCGACTGAATTGTATGGCATGATGTTGCGCGGGAACTTTGAAGGATTGAAAGAGGGGTGAAGAAATGACGACTCTCTCGGGCCTATCGGCCCAGAAGCGTGTGATGTGCCTTGGAATCGTGATGTGCATGGTAGTCCCCGGACTGCTGGGCATCGTCGTGGGGTCCAAGACGCAGGAGAATGAGGTCATGGGATATGGCCTCGTGATCGATGCCGGCGACGCTGACCCGGACAATGACTGGTACAACATAACGGAGTACATGTACTCGCCCATAACCGAGGGCTTTGGTACGTACTTCGCAGATGGAAACGTCATCGTCAGGAACGGAGGTCAATTGAGAATCACCAACGCCACCCTGGACTTCGTCCAGGATGTTGGCAATCACTACACATTCTCCGTGGACTCCGGTAGCAGCTTGTACATGAGCAACGCCACGATAATGGTCGACCCGCGCCAGACCAGCCCTTACCTCCCATTCGGCATGTACGTCAACGACTCCAAAATCGAGATGACCGAGAACTCAATCATCGCCTTCCCGGGCGATCTGCAGATAGAGAACTCGCAGGTCTACATCAACGACTCCTGGATAACCTGCCTCACGCCGTCGGAAGACCCCACCGACTACGAGGCCCCGAACTGGCTGGACGGATTCCAGTCGAGCCCCATTTTCGATACGGATTTCCAGACCGCGCTGAGCCAACATTACAACTACCTCAACGGCATTTCAGCTGCGATGCTGGACCAGCAGGACGACGCACCTGTCCTGCGCATAACGGGCTGCGAAGCGACGATAGCGGACAGCAGGATAGATTACGTTTATGAGCAGACGGAGGGAGCGACCA
>DAIRED010000351.1:1095-1476 GCA_036795795.1 Thermoplasmatota archaeon
GCACGATAACCACAGAAATCTATGCTGACACTATAAAAGTGTGGGACAACTCTGGTGATTTACTGTCCGATTTAGACGTTATCGATGCAACATACTATGAACTGACAGCATACCCAATGACAATGGGAATAGATGCATTTGACACCAGTTCATTATCTAGCTGGCCAATCACAGGCGTTCTGCTTCAAATGACGTATAATTCTACGAATTATGTTTATAATGTAAATCCTCTCTTATATGACCAATATGTCAACTGGAGTTCGAATGAAGGATTATTGAACCACACTGCATTCATGCCGATTCAAAATTCTTTCAATACATCTGTCACATATAATTTGTTTGCACAGGGTATTGATACACTGGGAGAATTATCCACTCTTG
>DAIRED010000352.1:0-1476 GCA_036795795.1 Thermoplasmatota archaeon
CTCAGCGGGGGAATCGACTCGTCGGCTGTGGCATGCATGATCAAATCTGGCGAGCGAACGAAGATAAAAACGTTCACGGCGACGTTCCCGGGATTCGAGAAGGACGAGACGGCGCACGTTGAAACGATTGTGAAGGCGACCGGAATGGAGAACCACCGGACGGCTGTTACGGCTTTGGGCGCCGCCGACCTGGACCGGTTCATCCTCGCGATGGAGGAGCCCGTGCCAACGCCGTCCCCGTACGCGCAATACTGCGTGTTCGAACTGGCAGCCAAGAACGGCGTGACTGTACTTCTCGACGGCCAGGGCGCGGACGAGCTGTTCGCGGGCTATCATTACTTCTTCGGCTTCTACGGGCGCGGGCTGTGGAGGCGCTGGAAGTTCGCCTCGGCCCTCAAGGAGAGCGGAAAAGGATTCGGGCGCCAGACGCTGTACTTCCTCCTCATGCCCGCATTCTACCGGGAGGGGTACTTCCGGAAGCGCTCCAACCTGTCGAAGGCGCTGCTCGACGACCCGGACTCAGGCTACTGCCATGACTACTACTCGCAGAAGTCTCTCTATTCCGCGCTGGAGTTCCACCTGGACCGCAAGCTCGAGCACCTGCTCAAGTGGGAGGACCGCACGTCGATGGCCTTCTCCCGCGAGGCGCGTGTGCCGTTCCTCGACGCCGACGTGATGAAGCTGGTCTTCAGGCTGCCCGAGGATTTCATCATCTCGAACGGAAGGACAAAATCCGTGCTCAGAGACGCGCTCTCCGGCATCGTCCCCGAGTCGATACTGAACCGGACCGACAAGGTCGGCTTCGACACGCCGGAGGCGGCGTGGCTGCGCGACGCGCCGATGCGGCCGCTGCTGGACGAGCTCTTGAATTCAGAACCTGCGTGCAGCGCATACGTCGATGTCGGGCGGACGCGGGCGCTCATCCGCGAGCATCTCGCGGGCAAGGACAACAGCCGGGCGATATGGCGCACAATCATGCTGGAGAGGTGGATGCGGTTGTTCGGGGTGAATTGATGAAGAAGCTGCTCGTGTTGACATCCCGGTATCCTCACCCCGACGATACCATCAGCGGCGTGTTCGTCAAGGCGCAGACCGACCAGATTCGGAAGCACTTCGACAAGGTGCTGGTCGTATCGATGACCCCGTACGTTCCCAAGGCGCTCGCCGGCCTGCTAGACCCGAAGCGGAAGCTGGACGCGTTGGCCCGCGACTATTCGTACGACAACGTCGACGTGTGCTTCACCAGGGTGTTCGTGCCTCCGATCGAGAAGCTCAAGGAGTCGCGCGGCGGCAAGGAGCTGAAGCGGGTGCGCGAGATAATCGCTGCCAAGGGGTTCAAGCCAGACCTGATACACGCGCACTTCGCGTGGCCGTCGGGTTTTGTTGCCATGAACCTCTCTGAACAGTTGTGCGTTCCATACATCACGACGGTGCACGGCTACGACGTCTACGACCTGCCTTTCAGGAACGACTTCT
>DAIRED010000353.1:0-1455 GCA_036795795.1 Thermoplasmatota archaeon
CCGCCGGGGACGAGCCGGAACGCGCAGAGCATGTATTCGCCGTTGCGGGGATTCTTCAAATTCAAGTCGACGTACGCCTGCTGGTGCGGGTTGAGGGTCGCTAGCAACTCTTCATCGGTCATGAGGTATGGATGGCGCGGGGGGTTGATATCCTTTTCGCGAGCGCTGGTTTGGCCGGCCAAGAGGCGCATTTCAACGGCATCCTATGGCCTTTTTCACCCCTGAAGTGGGCAATGCATAGTGTTTTATCCATGGAAGTATGTGCTCATCCTGCCCCGGGGGGGCCGAAAGGCTCCGTTAGGGACCAATAGGAGACAGAAACAGATGTATAACAGCAACAGGGAAATGCACAAGGCCGTATGTGCGGACTGCAAGAAGGAATGCGAAGTTCCGTTCAAGCCGTCCGGCGACCGCCCAGTGTACTGCAGGGAGTGCTTCCAGAAGCACGCCCCCCCGCGAAGGCGATAAGCTAGAACGAGGCAGAAAATAGTTCAAAACCCTTTTCACTTTCATTTATTCTAATCGGTCAATAAAATGGCCTGCTGCCGGCTGGTCACGTCGCTCTGAAAAGGATTTGGACGGCTCCACCTAGACTTTGGTCACCGGGAACTGAATCTCGCTGTAGATGATTGTCTTGCCGTCCTTGACCTTCGGCTTCTTCGTGAATATTTCCATCGCCGGCCCAGCAATTTTGTAGCCGTTGTCGGATATCCACTTGGTCAGCTCGCCGTAGCTTTTGTCGTACTCCTCAGCAGGGCCTTCGTGCTTCTTGGTGGCCACCTCCATCTCCGGGAGCTGGTCGACTTTGATGTCGCCCTTCGGTTCGGCGGATTTGTAGAGCGGGATTCCAACCTTGGTGACGAGGTCGGCCTCCGCCGTCTCCTTCGGGCAGCTCGCGTATATCGCGAGCGTGCTGAAGCCGGGGGCCGCGTGCGCCTCCTTGGCCCATCCGAACAGCTTCTCGTACAGCTCGCCGTACGGAATCTTGCCATACGCGCCCCTGGCCTCGATGTACGCAATGGCGGTCGCGCCTCGCCTCTTCACCTTGATCTTGTCCCCTCCGAATAAGCCCATGATGCACCTCGGACGAAAATGCGCGCGGAGGTAGATAAACGTGACGCGGGGACGGACGAAAATGAATTCCATTTAATCCTGACGAAACTGGACCCGTGCGCCTTGAGTCCCAGGCATTAACATAATGTATCAGGTTGACGATGCTTGCCCGGAGATCGCATGGACGAGGATGCAGATTGCCTGGGGGTGCTGCTTTACGGTTATTCAAAAGCCCATTCGGTGCAAATAAAGTCGTATCTGTCGAGCCTGACTGGGAGGGATGTGGCCGCAGTGGGAGGCGGAGGCAAGGAAGGGATGCTGGTCGGGGATATTTTGGAAGGCTCCGAAGACGAGGGGTTTGTCGATGGGGAGACGAAGATGCTCATGTTCCTGGGCTTCGAC
>DAIRED010000354.1:0-1442 GCA_036795795.1 Thermoplasmatota archaeon
ACAGGGTCAACGCCTATCTTCGAGAGCGCGCGAGCCACAAGATGGGGACCGACATGGCGGTGCCGCTGGCCAGGTTCCCAGAAATGATGGATGCATACCGTTCCGCGGGGGGCCGCTTCGCCGCGACGTTTCCGAAGCCTGGGGTCCACCACGTCCTCTTCGGCCACGCGGGGGACTGCCACCTGCACTTCAACTTCATAAGCGATACGAAGGACGAGCTGGCGATGGCCAGAAAGCTCTACCTGGAGCTCGCTACGAAGGCGGTCAGCCTCGGCGGCACGCTCTCGGGGGAGCACGGGATGGGCAAGAAGACCCTGGATGTCGGCGACAAGGCGGTCCCATACGCCCAGCTCATGTTCGGAGCCAGCGGGATGGCGCAGATGGCCTCCACCAAAAAATCTCTCGACCCCGGCTTCCTGCTGAATCCGGGCAACATCGTCCCTCCCCCCGCAACATGAATCCCGGCAAGCGGTGAAAGTTATTAGTATCTCGAAACTCGTATCCTACCTGATGGCCAAGGGGCTGCTCTGCAAGGGCTGCGCCTACTGGTACGGGGGCGAGGACTTCGGATACGGACCGTGCCAGGTCAAGCTCCAGCGTGGAGACCGGGCGCACTTGACCCACGGCCAGCATCCGTGCGACGAACCGGAAGTGAGGGACGCCAGATGAACGTGCGAGCGGCGACGGACGAGGACATCGAGGCCTTCGTTGTCTTGGCCAACGTGACGGGATGGAGCTACGAGTCCGCCGACGCGGAGCGCCTGCTCCGGCTGTTCCCTGACGGTTTCTTCGCCTGCGAGGAGGACGGCGTCCCGACGGGGTTCGCGACGGCTCTGGGTTTCGGAAAGACCGGCATCGTTGGCAACGTCGTCGTGGATTCCAGGCTTCGCAAGGGCGGGCGCGGTAAGGCGCTCGTCGGCGCTTGCGTGGCGCACCTGAAGGATTCCGGCGCAAGCGACATCCGGCTGTACGCCTACGAGAACGTCGTCGGCTTCTACGAACGCCTGGGCTTCATACCGGGCGCAGGTTTCCTCACCATGAAGGCCAAGGCTGGCCTGGCCTGCCGAGGCCATGCGGCGGTCGTCCTTGACGACTCTCTTTTGAAGAAATCCATCGGCCTCGACCGCGAGGTCTTCGGGGGGGACAGGACCCGATTCATCAAGGCGCTGCGGGGCGAGTTCCCTGACCTGGCTCTAGCAATCGCGGACGGAGAATCGCTGGACGGGTACGTCCTGGCGAGGGGCTCTGCAAGCACTGGCTACGAAGCCGGGCCGTGGGTCGCGACAGGCGCAGGGGGCGCCTCGCTGCTCGACGCCCTGATGGGCCGGGTGGAAGAAGGCTCAGATTTCTGGGTGACCGTTCCGGAGGGCAACTCTGAGGCGATGGCCGCCGTCAAGCGGCTCGGATTCAAGAAGGCGTTCAAGACGGTCGAGATGGCGCTG
>DAIRED010000355.1:0-1418 GCA_036795795.1 Thermoplasmatota archaeon
GCGCGGATTGCGCCGGACGTGTTGATGGAGTTCGCCCTGCAGAATTTCATGAAATCATTGACAGTTTCTTCGAAATCCTCGGTCACAATAAAATGCAACTGGTCACCTGCATGATACGCTATCTTCCCGTTAGAGCGCATGTCCGGATAACATTTTCTCACTATTTAAAACTTTATATAAAAACGTCTAAGGATGTACATATCAATGGATATCTATTTATAGGGGTTGAATCGAGAAATCTGTTTAATGTCCTTTTCCACAGCTGTATTGATGATTTGGGGCGGTAGCTTGCCCGCGGATTTACAACTCGGCTCATGCGACCCGGCTCGCGCGTCCGTTCGTAGCGAAGGCGAGCCATACCAGCATCGCGAGGCCTATCGAGGAAACAGCGGCCCCGAACGAGAACGTCGCCCAGGCTCCGTATGCGTCCCACAGGAATCCCCCGACCAGCGCCATCGGCAGCGCGGCAATGCCTATCGCCATGTTGTACATCCCGAGCGCCGAGCCCTTCATCTCCGGTGGCGAGAGGTCGGCGACCAGCGCCTTCTGAACTCCCTGTGTCAGCGCGTACGAGAGCCCGTAGAGCAGGAATGCCACTAGCGCCATCCAGATGTTGGCGCAGAATATCGCGACGACGAACATCGCGAAGAGCGCGGCGTAACCGGCGAGTATCACGGGGTAGCGGCCAGACTTGTCGGAAACCGAGCCGGCGGGAATCGAAAGCCCAGCGTAGACGACGTTGAACGCGAGGTAGAACGCCACGGTCATCGTCAGAGATGCACCAGAGTCCGACGCCAGCACTATCAGGAACGATGTCATCACCGATGTGACCGACAGTATCGCCATCGCGGCCACGAACACCTTGAGCTCCTTCGGGAACTTGGAAATCGAGCCCAGGATGGGGACGTCTGGCTTGCAGACCTTGTCCGTGGTCCTCTCGCTCTCGTCGATGAAGAATATCAGCAGAACTGCGGCAACGGCCGGTATCGCGGAGATGAGGAATATCGTCCTGTATCCTAGGGCGAGCAACGATATCAGGACGAGCGCGATGAGGACGCCCACGGCTGCGCCAGCGGTGTCCATCGCCTTGTGGAACCCGTAGACCTTCCCACGGGTCTCCGGGGTGCAGGAATCCGCCAGCAAAGCGTCCTTGGGCGCGGCCCGTATTCCCTTGCCCACGCGCTCGGCGACCTTGAGGCCGACGACGTGCTGCCAGATGACCGAAAATGCGAACAGCAGCTTCGAGACTGTCGAGATGGAGTACCCGGCGGTCATGAACGGGGCGCGCCTGCGCAGCCTGTCGGACCACATCCCGGATACGGCCTTCAGAATGCTCGCGGTGCTCTCCGCCACTCCCTCCAGCAGCCCGACGACGAGCATCGGGGCGACCAGCACTTCCGTGAGGAATATCGGGAGTA
>DAIRED010000356.1:0-1395 GCA_036795795.1 Thermoplasmatota archaeon
TGTATCCAGATGTACCGTGGAGAAACCGGGATACAACCGAACTTGAATGTCTAAGTCGTTCGAGCCGTGCGCACCCTTGTCCCGCCGTCAATACATGGACAGGGATGCTCCGGCGAGGCATCCACGCGACCTCTCGTCGATGAGATGAGTTCACGGTCGAGGTGGCTCGCGATTAAACTCACGGTTGTGTGCCTTTAGAACGTGACAATCTTATCGCTTTCGTTGATTATCGTGTACAAATCCTTCATAGTTGATAGTGGACACATTTCTGAACCTTCTGACTTGCGTATTTTTAAACAAGTGCCACATGCCAGGATTTCGCCTTTGTTATCAATGAACTCACGCATTTGCTCAGTTACCTTGAACTTCTCTGTATCCAACGATTCGCATTCAACACCTTTAGCTAAAAGAAAAATCTTTACGGAATCTCCCTGTTTCAACGAGAACACACCTAATCGAAAAGCATTCCAGACGGTCTCTGCATCCGACGAATATATCACTATTCCAAGTTTCATGCAATCACATTCCTGATAACGGCACACAACCTCGAAAACGTGCCGCTCGCCCCCAAGTGACGGTTCCTAGTCGTTCGTTTCACGAACTATGAATGTACGTCACTCCTATTAAAAATATCTACCCCGTCCTTCGGTTGTACCTCAGATTTTCGCTCTTCCACCCAAACCATAGTGCTGAATAGCGTTCCTAGGCAAAAGTTGGGATACAACGAGCCAATGGAGCTGCTATTCGCGAAAACCGTGCGCACCCCTGTCCCGCCGTCGTACCATGGACGGGGATGCTCCGGCGAGGCATCCACGCCGCCTCTCGTCGTTTACTGGTTGTTCATGGCGGAGGGTCTGGCTACTTGGACTAATGATTCCATATCCATTTCATAAAGTATATTGACCCAAAAAAACAAATGGCCATAATTGAAAATGCACCAGTTAAAAATAGAAAGGCGAAAATTGTATACGTATTTATCAGTGCCATCAAAAATGTCGACATAATTAAAGTCATCACCAATGCACTAGATACCACATCAATTTTAGCATACTTAATGAACATACTGTTAGCATTCTCTTTCAAATATTCATTTGTTCTACAGACCAGTATTTTTTGATGCCAAATTAAGTACAAACATGAAAAGCATGTCCAGATAATGCTCCAGTAAATTATAAATCCAGTCAATATACCCATTGCTAATAATATCCAAACTGGTATAAAAATAATAATAGATATTGACATACTATCTTTATTGAATTCTTTCCAAATTAGAAATTGCTTATTATCGTCCAATTAGCCATCCCCAAGTGACGGTTCCTATACGGTCTCACGGACCTCAGATGGGTAACGTTCCTATTAAAAATATCTACCCCGTGCCTTCGTTGAACTCGTCAT
>DAIRED010000357.1:0-1384 GCA_036795795.1 Thermoplasmatota archaeon
CGTTTTCGTAAAGCACTGGGACGGCGAATATTGACACGTTGAATGTTCCCGAAGACGTCGGCGTGTAATCGAAATCCATCGCGATGGACGCGCCTGGAGACAAATCAATGTACATCGCGTCGATCGGGATGCCATCCTCCCTGAGCTGCACCTCGACACCGAATTCGGCATTCGTGCCCTGGTTCGACACGATGGCGCTCACCGTTGATGTGTCCCCGAGGTACATCGAAGACGGGGCTGCGAAACCGCCCACGGCCACGTCGTGGTCTGGCGGCAACACAGTCAGGTTCGCAGGGACGGCGATTTCGGGTTCGTCTAGATCATTGCTTGCTACGGAGATGTTTGCCTGGTAATACCCGGGTTCCAGTGTTGCAGCGTCGACAGCGACAGCGATATCCGCCATATCCAGAGGCGCGACGGTGCCGTTTTGCGGGGTCACCGTGAGCCAATCGGGGAGGGTCGCGCCGCCCCAACCTGATGCCGTACAATTGACAGCGTTCCCGACAAGCCTATTGGCATTGACAGCGCTCAGCGAGTAGTAGTCGAATCCGATGAGCACAACGTTTCCAGCGCCCGATTCCTTGTGGATTACAACTGGGTCGGTACCATCGTCCACGAGTACGGTCCCTTCCGCCGTCGCGAAACTCACGGCCCCGTCCGGAGCCGTGAAGGGGCTGGCCACGCCGTCCGTGATTGGGTCGATTGAGTCCACGACGTACACCGGCTGACCCGTGATGTATGAATACCCAGCGATGTCCATCAATCCCGAGCCTGTGAGGATGCCGTACGTGCCGCACAGGAAATCGCACACTATCACCGTTCCACCATCGGCCAGGAATGTAGCGAGGGTCGAAGACCAATAGGCGCCGACCATCTGCATCGTCCCGAGGGTGCCCATCTCCTGTTCAGGGACCAGGAGGATGTCCATCCCCGCAATGAATAAACTCAACTGGGTGTAATCGGAAAAGGCCGTAACGGCGTATTCTGTAGTTACCTGGTCTATTGCCTGGAGCGTGTGGTAGTACTCCCCGGCCTCCGTCATGTCCGCAAACTCGGTGTAAGCGAGGATTTGTGCCGGACCGGAAGAGCCCCCTGCGGAGGCTATTTGGAACGCCAGAGCTCCGAGCCCGTCATTCCCAATGGTAAGGATATCGGAATCCGAACCCCCAGCCTGAACCGAGAATTCGAATGACGCAGGTGCGACCCATATGTCCGGCAGCGCGTCGATATCGGCCGTCCCGTTCCACCAATTGTTAAATGTGGAGCTTTCTCCTGGGACTTCCACGGCATGCACGGTGAGGTTGTACATTACCCCGAGCGTTGGCGTCCATTCAAAGGAGTATGCTCCTACCTCGGCTGATGCCAGAGTCGGGAATATGTGAGC
>DAIRED010000358.1:0-1378 GCA_036795795.1 Thermoplasmatota archaeon
GGCGGGACAGGAGTGCGCACGGGCCGAGCGGATTTAAACACTCCAGTTCGGTTGTATCCCGGTTTCTCCCTGGTACAATCTGGATTCACTAAGGACTGGGGTACTCAGCGAGGATGACGAGTCCAACGAAGGCACGGGGTAGATATTTATTTAAGGCACGCCACCCATTTAAGCGCCGTGAGCGCGAATAGGAACCGTCACTTGGGGGACGACCGTCTGGTGGTTTAGGTATTGGGCTCCGTATAGTAGAAGGTGTTATATACTCGATAATTCATTAATTGATTGCGATTTGATATGGTTGACTACAAATTTCGAGTTATCATAGAACGTGACGAAGACGGGTACTATATAGCCACAGTTCCAGAACTTAAAGGATGCCATACCCAGGCAAAGACTTTAGATTTATTGATGAAGAGAACTCAAGAGGCAGTAGAAGTTTATTTGGATTATTTGAAAGATAAAGCATCAACTGTTGGCAAAATGGATTTTGTTGGTTTACAGGAAATCGTGGTTAAGGCATGAGTAAACTAGTACCAGTGAGCAATAGAGTCCTATTTAGAGTATTGAAAAAACTTGATTTTGAATGTGTTCGACAAACTGGTGGACACACAGTCTGGGAGCATCCTGATGGTCGAGTTACTGTCGTGCCTGTGCATGGCCGTGAAGAAATCAGAAAGGGGCTTCTTTCGAAAATACTGGATGATATTAAATTGAGCGTTGATGAGTTCAATCATTTACGCTAGAAGCTCAGGAGCCCAATACCGTTTAGTAACTTAGGACGGACACCTCGACCGTGAACAACCAGTAAGCGACGAGAGGTCGCGTGGATGCCTCGCCGGAGCCGCGCGACTACTGAACGACGGCGGGACAGCGCGGCGCACGGGCCCGACGCTTAGATTTGATGTCAGTACTCATTGTTTTGGATTTGAGAATACGAGGAGGGATGACGAGTCCAACGAAGGCACGGGGTAGATATTTATTTAAGGAACGCCACCCATTTCAGCGCCGTGAGCGCGAATAGGAACCGTCACTTGGGGGCGAGTGAATAACAGCTATTCTATATGGTTGGTTGGAATAATTGTTGATGGAATTTATAATTGCGATTGGAATAATCATTTGTATCTTAATATGCGGGATCTGGTTAATTCAAAAATATTACAAAGATAAAGACGAACAAATATATATTATTCTAGCATTTTTCATATTGATAATTATTTTAGTACTCGCAGCTGTAATCAACTTTATTCGTCAAAATTATTATTGGTGTGTCCATTTTGCCATGAGAATATAACGAGCCACCTCGACCGTGAACAACCAGTAAGCGACGAGAGGTCGCGTGGATGCCTCGCCGGAGCATCCCCGTCCATGGTACGACGGC
>DAIRED010000359.1:0-1377 GCA_036795795.1 Thermoplasmatota archaeon
AGGATCTACGCGCCACTGCTGAAGCGCGGGTTCTACGAGCTGGAGAGCGGCGAGGACAGGGTGAAATTCCCCGCGAGGTTCACCCTCGTCGCGGTCGCGGACGCCGGGTACGAGCCGCCGGCGCACCTCGCGGACGTCATCGACGCGGTCGTCGACCTGGGTTCGGTGGACGAGCTGCAGGCGAGCGCGAGAGGGCTCACTTACCGCAAGGGCTACGACATCGACCCGGCCCGCTTCGAGGCGCAGCTGGACAGGCAACGCAAGGAGTCGATATTCCAGGTCATCAAGGCGAGGAAGATGGTCCCCGGGATGAGGGAGGGCGACTACTCCGAGGAGGTCGTCGGGGCCATCGCCTCGCGGTATTCGGCGAACCCGGACTTCATCGCGAAGGTCCACAAGCTGGCCAAGACGCAGGCCGCCAAGCGCATACGGTCGCAGGTGGACGATTTGGACATAGCCAACGCCCTCATCGCCCTCAGGCCGCTCTGGGAGTCGGACGGCTCGGGCGGCCAGGAGGCGCAGTTCATGAACGTCGCCCGTTCCATCGCGGAGAACGAGATTCTGAAGGAGAAGCTCCTGCTGGCCTTCGCCGCCCCGGATCTCGTGAAGGGGCTCCTGCTGGCAGGGTTCACGCCCGAGTCGGTGCGCAACGCGCTCCGCTACGTCCAGGACCTGGGGTTCGAGGTCGACGCGGTCAAGGGGTGCAAGTACCTCTGCGACCCGGATGACGAGGAACTGTACTGCAGCTACTGCAAGATAAAGGCCGACTCGGGCGAGATGGTGCGCGAGAAGCTCAAGATGCCGGTCATCAACATCCCCCACACCGCCGGGCGCGAGAGGCTCAAGGGCCGCGTCTTCGTGCACTACCTCCTCACCCCGAACCTGCTCACGAGGGCGCACAGGGGCGCGGTCTTCGTCGAGAACATCGACGAGCTCCCGAGCGAGGCGGCGGAGTCCATCGCGGAGGTCCTGGCGAGCGGCCGCAACATGGTCGAGGGCGAGGACTCGAACATAGACATCCCCTGCAGGTTCAGCATCGTCGGCACCCTCGGGAGCCTCGACGGGGAAATCCACCCGATGCTCCAGGAGCACATGGCGGCGCTGGTCAAGCACGACGAGCTGGACGCGCTGCGGGTTTCGGTGCGGGCCGAGCGCTACGCCCGCGTGTTCGCAGAGTCGCCCGAGAGCTTCGGCAAGATAGGGGAGGTCGAGAAGGCCAGGACGCTGGAGCAGCTCGAGACGGCGCGGAAGGCGCTCGCGCGCTCGGCGCTGACCGAGAGCCAGCTCGACATGACCGCGAGGATGTGCGCCGAGCTCGGCGCCGGCGGGAACACGGCGGAGCTGGGCATCCAGAACGTCGCCAGGGTGCTGGCGGCG
>DAIRED010000360.1:0-1370 GCA_036795795.1 Thermoplasmatota archaeon
CCCCCAGGCTTTGTACGCGTGGAGCAGGACCTCGGTGTCCGTGGCTGTCTTGAACGACGACCCGAGCGCCTCGAGCTCCTTGCGAAGTTCCAGGAAGTTGAATATCTCCCCGTTGTACGTTATCGTCAGGCCGCCGAGCTGCATGGGCTGGTGTCCGGATTTGGATAAATCGATGATGGAGAGGCGAAGATGGCCGAAGGTCACCCCCTCAGATAAGAAGACGCCGGAATCGTCCGGGCCGCGCGAGGCCATTTTCGACATCATCGCCCGCGCCAGCGCCTCGTCCTTCCAATTGAAGCCGGCTATGCCGCACATTCGTCCAGCGCCCTCCCCAGCGCCCTGATGAAGTCGGCGTTCGCCCGCTTGGACCGTTCGGAATCGAACGGCCTGCGTTTCGCATTCACCGCGAAATCGGCAATCTCGGACGGGCTCCTGCTGTGCATCATCCATCCCTTGCCGACGAGGGATTGGTCGACGGCCAGGAGAGGAGTCCCGGGGTAGAAAGACACGGCTGGAGTCCCGAGCAGCGCGGCCTCGCGGGCAAATGTACCCGCCCCGGTCAACACCGCGCGGGAATGGTAGCAGACGTCGAGACCGTTGAGCGGCGCGTCGGGGATATGGACGTTGGCCATTCCGGAGGCGTACTCCCTGTCCGATTTGTAGCGCGGGAGGAACAGCACCTTCGCGCCCCGGCTGTTCAATTCTTTCAGGAGCTCCGGCACGATGGATTTCGTCCCCTCCGGCACGTACGTCGCCTGGATGGATTCCGGGCGGACCGTCACGAAATCCTTGAACGGGACCGCCTTGGAAAACTCCGAGTCTGGAACATAATGGGATACATAGATGTCCTCTTTGTACCCGTCGAACTGGATTATCCCAGACCGGTCCATGTTGTCGGCAGCAACCATTTCGGCGGGGAGCGATTTGGGGATTATCAGGTAATCGACATGCTTGAACATGCGCTTGTTCAGCTTGTGGTCGACGTCGTTGTCGGTTATCGTGATGTTCTTCCGGTGGCGCAGCATCGAAGCGTACACCGCCCAGATGGAGCCGTGGTTGAGGGACACGTCGTAGGATGGGACTTTCACCGCGAGGCTCAGCACGCGCATCCCGAAACCGAGCGTGCGCCGCGCCATGCTCCCCTCGGGGCGCCCGCCAACGACGCGGGACTCAATCCCATATTTTTTCAGCAGACCAGTGATCTCGGCGAAGTCCCGGCATGTCAAGATGTACTCGTGACCGGGCATGTCCCCCATGAGGCACTTGAAGAGCAGGGGCTCGTGGACGTTCTTCACGTCAATCCAGATGCGCGCGCCTTCACCCCCCGTACTTCAAATACAGTATCTCTGGGACCAATCCAGCCTTCGAGG
>DAIRED010000361.1:0-1346 GCA_036795795.1 Thermoplasmatota archaeon
GGAGGTTATCTGAATTGGATTCACGACGATGGGGTCTGGATCTGCGTCTATTTCGAAGTCGATGACGCTTCGCCCCCTGTCAGGGAGGATGTCGAGGTACCCCTGCGTCGGCGCGGCGAACATCGGCACGCCTTCCGAGCCGAGGGTGATGGGGCTGTAGACGGACATCTCGGTCGCCCCGCCCATCTGGCCGACGAGTATCTGCGTGTCGATGCCGTGCTTGAGCATCCCCATCTGAGACTCGACGGTGTTCATGTGCTGCGCCTCGTTGTCCTCCATCCATATGGGGACGTACTGGTTGGTGAACATGGAGAGCAGCGTCATGAAAACCATCAACGCCATAATCGTTCCCACGGTGGATGCCACGCCCTCGTCCCCCCATCTCGGGGAGGGGTTTATGCGCCCACCCTCTCCTCGCCTTCCACCTTGCATCGTGTCAAGCCCCAAAACTCGTTTCCTTGGCTAGGCTCACGCTTTACCTTTTATAGCGCACTATATATATATAGATGTCGCTGAATGGATAGCCTCATTTACGGCCCTGTCAGGCCTCGCTTTACAAATATCATTATATTCTCACAAAGCACATGAAAAACCGTGCTTTCGTCGGTATCGAAACGCGGCGCTTCCTCGGGCGCCTCCGGCCTGCCCGCGCGCATTCGTGAAAATTGGCACACCCTCGCATTCGTGGGCCTGTGCGCGGTCGCCGTCGCGATACGCTCGGTGCCGGCCTGGATTTACGCTGGATGGGGCTCGGACCTCGGCATCTACTACGGCCTCACCTCATCGCTGGTCGACAGCGGAAACATCTTCCCCGAGTACGCGGGCTGGGGGCAATCGTACGAGCACTTCCCCGTCCTTTATTTGGTGACCGCCGTCCCCCACCTCCTGACGGGAGCGGACGTGTTCTGGCTGATGACGCGGGTCGCGCCCGTCTTCGGGGGGCTTTCGGTCGCCTTCGTCTACGGAATCGCGAGGAACGCGGGTGCGGGTAGGAACGCCTCGCTGCTCGCGATGGCTCTGCTGGCCGTCAACTCCATCCACGTCTTCCAGACCAGCCACGCCGCGCCGCTGACCATGGGGCACTTCTTCCTGCTGGCCAGCATCTACCTCGTGACGAAGCCGGCACTGAGCAAAGTCGATTGGGCCGTCCTCGTCGTCTGCACGGGGCTTCTCGTGGGTTCCCATCACCTCTCGACCTACGCGTATCTCGTCGCGCTGCCCCTGATGCTCTCATTGGGGAGGCACATCCCCTCGCGCGGAATGGTTTGCTACCTGGCGTTCGCCGGAGGGCTGGCATTCTCGTACTGGGGTTTGGTGGCTACCGAGGTGCTCGCCTTCGCTGGCTC
>DAIRED010000362.1:0-1337 GCA_036795795.1 Thermoplasmatota archaeon
CACGAGTCCAACGAAGGGACGGGGTAGAGAATTATTTAAGGAACGTCACCCATCAGAGTTCGTGAAACGAACGACTAGGTACTGTCACTTGGGGGACGACTGGTTCTATTCGTAGGGCGGGGGGTTTACCCGTAGATAGTTTTATATAAACACACGTTCATACACATATTGCACAGGTGATAATATGGTGAACATGACATTGGCGATACCCAAGGAGCTCAAACAGGAATTAGATGACTTCCCTGAGATTAATTGGTCAGAGGTAGCTAGAATTGCGTTCAAGCGCAAGCTGGAAGCATTACGGATACTGAGAGATTTTACTGCGGACAGCGAATTTACTGAAAAGGATGCCATCGAACTAGGAAGGCAAGTCAATAAATCCTTACGTAAGAGGTACGCGAGGAATTCGTAATGGACCTTATTGTTGATGCCAACGTCCTTTTCGCGGCATTGATTAAAGATGGCGTCACTGCAAATTTAATGTTTATTGATCGGTTACATCTTTACGCGCCAGAGTATCTTCTCGATGAGTTCGAGGAATATCGCAGCGAGATATTGAAAAAGACCCATAGGCCATCTGATAAATTCGATGAAGTGCTATCAGAAATATCCGCACGCATTCATTTCGTGCCAATTAACGAGTTCGATTCTATGATAAAAGCGGCTGAGGAGATATCGCCAGACGTTGACGACTCGATTTATTTTGCTCTTGCTTTAAAGATTGGTATGCCGATATGGTCGAACGATACGAGATTGAAAAAGCAATCCGCAGTCAGGATTTTTTCCACAACCGATTTAGTTCACATTTTCTCAACAGATTTGGTACAGTAAACCCCCCGCCCGTTTTCGACGTAAGTCGGACACCTCCGCCATGAACTTCATCCCATCGACGAGAGGCGGCGTGGATGCCTCGCCGGAGCATCTCCGTCCTGGATTTGACGGCGGGACAGGAGTGCGCACGGTTGGGGCGCTTGCCAGTGATGTCAGCTCTCAGCGTTCTTAGACAAGAATACAAGCCCCAATCCCAAGTTCAACGCAGGGACGGGGTAGATATTTTAAATAGGCGCATGAAGATACTTAGCGCGTGAGCGCGAATAGGAACCGTCACTTACGAGCCGCAGCGAGGTCGGGCGTGAACATTATTGTATTGACGAGAGGCCGCGTGGATGCCTCGCCGGAGCATCTCCGTCCAGGATTTGACGGCGGGACAGGAGTGCGCACGGGCCCGACGCTTTGTATTGATGTCAGTACTCAGCGCCACCGGTCGAGAATACTAGGAGGGATGACGAGTTCAACGAAGGCACGGGGTAGATATTTTTAATAGGAACGTTACCCAT
>DAIRED010000363.1:0-1333 GCA_036795795.1 Thermoplasmatota archaeon
AGCTTGATATATCCCAGCTGTCTACGCGGCATCAGAAGTGAAGTAAAATGTGGCTCGTCACATCGCTCATCGCCGCGGTTGCGGCGACCGCCGCTTGGCGGATGATGCCTGGGAACCACAGGCTGGACACGCTCGCGCTGATGCTGTGGGGGCTCACGATGATGATACTGGTCGATCACATCCTCGGCTACGAAGGCGGCGCCTTCCTCGAAGTCGAGACCGACGGACTCGTGTCGAACGGCGCTCTCCTGGGCGCCCTGATGCTCATACCGGTAATCGCAATATGGGCGGTCTATATGATGCTCTCGAAAAGCAAGGAAAAACCTGCGAAGGAGTGAATGAAATGGCATGCTTTCTGGTGCCGATGGCACTTGGGATTGGAACGACGGGATTGAGGAACAAGATTCACGCGAAGTGGCACGTGAACTGGCTGAACATGCTGCTGTGGGGCGGAACGCTCGGGCTGGCGCTGGAGCACATCGCCCACCAGGAGATAGTGGCTTACCCGCCGTTCCTGAGCGCGATGTCGAGCGCCTCGGAGACGATGGTCATGCTGAAGGAGATGGCGACCGTGGGAACGGCCATGATGATTGCGTGCATCGCTGTCTGGCTCGTAATGCTCGCGGTTGCGTCCAGGTTCGAATCGAAGGACGCCGCAAAGGCATCGGCTCAGTGATATTCGCACATCGAGCGCCCGAAAACTGCAAGCGCCGGGCGCTACAAATCCCTTTTCCAGTCATTTCGATTTTCTGGCAATAATCTTCTCTATCGGATGCCTGTGCTTGATGCCGCCTGGGTGCTCGTCCTCCTTGACGTAGCTCTCCTTGGAAACGGCCTCCCAATCGGCGTAGAGCTCGAAGAGCTCCCCCTCGCGGAAAACGTCGCCGATGGCGTGCTCCATGTCCGGTGGCGTCGGGACCTTGTCCGTGAAGACCGCGACGAGGTTCAGACCGCCAGGATTCGTGTGGGATTTCGACTCCGAGACGAGCCCATCCCAAACGGTGCGGTCGAGGAATTGGAAGATGCCATGAGCGATTACGAGGTCGTATTGCTTCTCGAATCTGAAGTCGCGGACATCTTCACGCCGGACCTCGACGTTGGCCCCGCGCCTGAGGCTCTCGGCCGCCAGCGCCTTGGTGGCGACCTCGGAGAAGTCGACGGCCGTGACCTCGAACCCGCGCTCGGCGAGGTAGATGTCGCTACCGCCCATCCCGCATCCCAAGTCGAGCGCGGAGGAGCCAGGCGCCAGCAGTCCCGCGACCTTCACGATGTCGGGGTTGGGCGGTTTGGCGTAGTACCCTTCGGCCGGCACCGCTTCGAATATTTCATCCCA
>DAIRED010000364.1:0-1261 GCA_036795795.1 Thermoplasmatota archaeon
AGAGAATGGAGCGCGAGTGCAAAATCCTCCACGCGAATCTCACGAAAGGCGTTGCGCCTCCGAAGGGAAAGATAGACATCGTCGTTGGCCCGGAGGTCACGGGAATCGCGACGCACGAGAGCTGCGGGCACCCTTACGAGGCGGACAGGATAATGGGGCGCGAGGCTGCCCAGGCTGGCGAGTCGTTCGTCCGGTTGAACATGCTCGGAACGCGCATAGGAAGCAAGGTGCCGACAATCATGGAGGACCCGACCCTCCCCGGCAGCTACGGATATTACCTTTACGATGACGAAGGCGTTAAAGCCAGGCCGCGCATCTTGATGAAGAACGGAATCATAAACGAGTTCCTGCACAACAGGGAGACGGCCGCGCGTGCTGGCCTGAAAAACAGCAACGGCTCTGCGCGGGCGGACGGCTTCAACCGCGAGCCGCTTGTCAGGATGGCCAACACGTTCGTGAAGCCAGGCGACTATAAATTCGACGATCTCATCGAGGACGTCAAGCTCGGCGTCTACGTCAACTCGTTCAACGAGTGGAACATCGACGACACGCGCTTCAACCAGAAGTACGTCGGCCGCGAGGCGTTCCTCATCAAGAACGGCGAGCTGAAAGGCCCTGTCAAGGACCCACGCATCGAGGTCACGACGCCCGATTTCTGGTCCGCAGTCGATGCGGTGGGGAACGATTTCTTCCTCTCCGTCGGAACGTGCGGCAAGGGCGAGCCAGCACAAGGCGTCCCCGTCGGCATGGGCGGTCCGCACATGCGCCTCCGCGGACTGCGCCTCGGGGGTGTATAAATGCAGAACAGGAAGCGATTAATCGCAAGCACGAAGAAGTCTCACGCCGAGCCGAGCGACCGAGAAGTCATCGATGCCACTGTGAAGAAGGCTCTGGGCTTCGGCGCCACCGACGCGGTCGTGTCGCTGGACCGCCTGGATAAAAGTCAGATAAAGTTCGCCAACAGCGAGGTCGTCGTTTCGCAGGTATGGTCGGAAATGGGGATGGAGCTTTTCCTGGCATTCGGGAAGCGCGTGGTCACGTCGCACCTCAACGACCTGTCGCGCATCGACGCCGTGCTGGCCGAGTTGAAAAAGAGCTCTGCAAAGACGCCTGAAAACGCCGACTACCTCGGCGTTGCGGAAGGCAAATACAATTATCGCAAGTTGCCCCTAGACAGGAAAATCGTGGACTCGGAGGACGCGCTGATCGGGTTGGCGTGGAAGGGCATAGAGGCGGCGGAGTCGAACGGCGCGGACCGATG
>DAIRED010000365.1:0-1249 GCA_036795795.1 Thermoplasmatota archaeon
AGGCCGCCCCAGCAGCCGTACGGCCAGGGCCAATACCAACAGCCTCCGGCGCAGCAGCAGTATCCTGCCCCGCAGCAGTACTCACAGACCCCCGGCCAGCAGCCGCCCGTCGCCTACCGGGCCGCCCCGCAACCGTACCAGGCTCCGCCGCCACCTGGGCAACCTTACCAGCCCCAACCTTATCAATCGCCACCGCCTCCTGCCCAGCCATACCAACAGCCGGCGCCGCAGGGCTACCAGCCGATGCCGCAGTACCAGCAGCCCCCGCCCGGATACGGAACGTACCCGCCGCCAGCGCCCCAACCCAAGAAGACAAACACCATCATCACCGTCGTGGTCGTCCTGATACTCGTCTGCGCCGGCCTCGGAGCCGCCTTCGTTCTCTGGGGGGTCACTTACGACCCGTTCGGGGATGCTACGACCGTCACCGACGGCGACGTGGTGGACGGGACGTTCAACTCGGTCGGCACGAATAAATTCTACAAGATAATGCTGGAACCTGGCGACGTCTTCACCGCGACCCTTTCCGGAGATTCTGGAACGGATTTCGACCTCTATCTGTACGACAACGTCGCCGTCGAAGCGGAGCACCTCCTGGCCGGGACGCCCGGCCCGGACAGCTCCGAGACCGCGAGCGCGGTCGCCTGGGAGAACGACTACTACATCATCAACGTCTTCTCCTACGCGGGCACGGGGGACTTCACCCTGTCGGTGGACATCACCGACCACATCAGCCTCGACGACGGCAACGACGCCGTCGGCGAAGCCGTTTCGATGACGCCGCCCGACGAGTTCACAGAGCTGCTAAACGCCAACTTCGACATCGATGATTATTACGAGGTCCAGATGGACAGCGGCGACGTGCTCGACCTCTTCCTCAAGGTGCCGATGAACAGCGACTTCGACCTCTACGTCTACGACTCGGACGGGAACGAGCTGGCATACTCGTACGCGGCGTACGGCGACGAGCAGATAAGGCTGGACATCTCCAGCAGCGGGACGTACTACGTCGACGTGAACGCCTGGCAGGGCGCCGGAACGTACACGCTCATCGCCTACGGGCCTTCGGGAGACTCGGACGGGGACGGGACGCTGGAAGCGGCGAACGCGCTGACGCTGGGTGCCCAAATCACAGGCTCCCTCGACCGGAACTCGGACAGGGACGACTACTACAGCGTCGAGCTGGCCTCTGGGCAGCGACTCATCGCCACAATGTCGGGGCCAGCGAGCGCGGACTTCGACCTCTGGG
>DAIRED010000366.1:0-1245 GCA_036795795.1 Thermoplasmatota archaeon
CCGGCCCTGCCTGACGGAGGCCGTGTAGCAGACCACCAGGTAGTCGCCCGCCGGGGCGACGGCCGACACGTCTATTGTCAGCGCCATCGGGCTAGGCATTGAGTTCCAAACGTACTCCGATGCGTATACCGTGCCGTCATCGGCGGACACGAGGGCCCAGCGGAGCTCGCTGCCGCTCTCCTCGACGTACACGAACTCAGCATCGGCCATCAGCAGGACCGACTCGCCGGCCCTGACAGATGATGAAGAGAGTTCCACCGAGTAGTCGAACAGGTACAGCTGCAGCGATTCCACTTCAGTGTAGACCGTTGAAGCTGAGTTCCCGCCGAGCGCCCAAATCCTGCCATCCGAGGTCGCCGCCGCGCCAAGATATGTCCTCGCAACATCCATCGAGGTTGCCTCGGACCACTCGTCGGCCTCGATGTCGTATGCGTACACCGAGTCGTAGACTGGTGCGGGTAGGTTGGAGCCGTCGTCGGCCCCGCCCAAGATGTACAGCAGGCCGTCGACACCCTCTACCATCGCATGTCCAGCACGGGGCTCAAGGAGGTCTGCGAGGGTCGTCCACGCACCGAGTGCCGAATCGTACTTGAACAGGTTCGTCGTCGCTGCATAACCGTCCGAGCCGCCACCGGAGTAATAAAGGTCGTCGCCGATCGACACCATTGCGCCGCACATGACGTATTCAGGTACGGGCGGGCCAATCGACCACGTGTTCGCTGCAGGGTCGTATATCTGCACCAGACCCGGAACGTCCTCGCCGCCGACAACACATATCGACCCGTTGCCCAAAGTGGCCGCCTTGGCTTCCCAGACGGGGTAAGGCATCAGTTCTCCGAGTGTCCACAGGTCGGCATCAGGGTCGTAGATCTGGGTGTATTCGAGCGGACCGCCAACGTAACCGCCGAACACGTACACGCGGCCGTCGAGTCCCATCGCGCCTGCAGCGCCCCTTGTCGCCGCAGGCAGGGGGTTCAGGGACGTCCAAGACCCTGTCTCTGTATCGTACGCATATGCACTCGTCAAAGCCGTGTATGGAACGGCCGTCACTCCACCCATCACGTAGACAATCCCTTCTGGGCTGCCAACGACGGTTGCCTGAGAGACGGGGTCGCCCATAGAGACCTCATAATTCCATGACGACGTCCACGATGCTCCGACGTTCGGCACCGATGCCGCGAAGGCAAGTGCCACCAACGCCAGCGCCATCACTGACACCATCATCCTAGTTTGAAATCCTTCTTT
>DAIRED010000367.1:0-1235 GCA_036795795.1 Thermoplasmatota archaeon
GCTCGAGAAGATGGGCTGCGACAGCGTCTGCATCAAGGACATGGCCGGGATGGTCTTCCCGCAGCACGCCTACGACATCATCAAGGGCTACAAGGACGCTGGCGGCAAGCTGCCGTTCGACCTGCACACCCACTGCACGAGCGGGATGGAGGGAATCGGATTCGCGCGCGCCCTCGACGCCGGCGTCGACCTGCTCGACACCGCGATGTCCCCGCTCTCTGGCGGGACCGCGGCTCCGCCGACCGAGTCCATCGTCCAGGCCCTCAAGGGGACCGAGTACGACACCCACTACGACATCAACCTCCTGATGGAGATACGCAAGTACTTCATGGACATCTGGAAGAAGTACCGGCACCTGCACAGGATGGAGGCCATAAGGCCCGACCCGTCCGTCACGGTGCACCAGATACCCGGCGGGATGCTGTCTAACCTCGTCTCGCAACTAGAGCTGCAGGGCGCGGCCAACGCATACCAGGCCGTCTTGGACGAAGTTCCGAAGGTCCGCGAGGAGCTAGGTTACCCGCCGCTCGTCACGCCGACCAGCCAGGTCGTCGGAGTCCAGGCCGTCATGAACGTCCTGTTCGGCAGATACAAGAACATCCCCCAGGAGACGAAAGACTACGTCCGCGGGATGTACGGCAAGACGCCAGTACCCATCAAGACCGAAATCTACGAGAAGGTCCTCGGGCCGAAGTGGAAGGACGAGGTCATCGACTGCCGCCCCGCAGATTTGCTCAAGCCGCAGTTCGACCAGCGCAAGAAGGAGCTGCACGATATGGGCCTCCTGAAGAAGGAGGAGGACGTCATCACCTACGCCCTGTACCCCAAGGTCGCCGTGAAGTTCTTCAAGGGCGAGGCCCCGCCGGAATTCACGTCGAGCCAGCTCCCGCTGCCGATAGACCACGAATACACCAAGGCGATGGTGAAGTCGTTCCTGCCCGAGCTCAAGCAGGTCTTCATCTACGGCGAGGAGCCGAAGGCGTCCGGGCCGGCGTCCATCCCGACGGAGTTCGACGTCGAGGTAGACGGCGAGCCGTTCGCGGTGAAGGTCACCCCGACCGGGGGATATATGGTCGCTGGCGGTGGAGCCTGCGGCGCGAGCGCAGCACCACCGAAAGACGTCGAGGGCGGCGTGAAGAGCCAGATGCAGGGAACCATCCTCAAGGTCAAGAAGTGCAAGGGCGACAAGGTCGCGGTCGGCGACGTCATCGCCACCATCGAGGCCATGAAGATGG
>DAIRED010000368.1:0-1216 GCA_036795795.1 Thermoplasmatota archaeon
GGCAGCCCGACGTCAGCCTGGACGAGCGTCACCGGCGTGGGTATCCCCCAGTTCCAGAACGTGCGCCCCAGTCTGGCGTGGAGGGCGTCGTCTATTTTTGCGGAGCGGTAGTGCTCGACGGCCGCGAAGCTGGTGCCCCCGAGTCCGCCCACGTCCAGGGCCGTCACTCGAGCCCGCTTGAGCTCCAAAGCAGCGTCTGAAGAGATTCCGGCGCCGGTCTCCTTTGCGATGACCGGCATCGCCCCCGCGACCTTCCGTATGGCCTCCAGGCATCCCTTCGCTGACAGGTCTCCCTCGGGCTGGGTGAGCTCCTGCAGGAAGTTGAGGTGGATAGCGACGGCGTCCGCGCCTATCATCTCCATCGCCGCCCTGGCGTCGTCGACGGTGAGCGCTTTTCGGCCCTTCTGCGGTACGAGCTGGGGCGCGCCGATGTTGCCTATCATCAATGGAACCCCGCGGCCTTTCACGACCTCATAGCTCCTGGCCTTGGACTGGTCCTCCAGGGCGGGGCGCTGGCTGCCGACGCCCATGCCGACGCCGAGCTCCGCCGCCGCCACGGCCAGGTTCTCGTTAATCTTCTCCGATTCGGGCGTTCCGCCGGTCATCGCCGCGACGATTATCGGGGCCTTCAGGCGCTTGCCCAGGAATGCCACGCCAGTGTCGATTTCGTCGAAATCCAGCTCCGGCACGGCGTCGTGCACGAGGGTCACGTCATCCCAGCAGTTGCGCTCGGCCTGGACGTTCTCCGCCGCGCAAATCTCGATGTGCGCCGCCTTCCTCTGCTCAATCATCGAATACCACCAATCCTCGTCCTCTCGCATTTGCGGCCGCCCAGGAGCGCAGCCAGGCGCCCGGGGACCGTTCCGTTGACTATGAAAACGTCCGCGCCGAGCGCTGCGATGTCGAGCGCCGACTCTATCTTTCCGGCCATGGCGCCGGTGACGTCCTTGACCTTCGACTTCCCGGTCTTGAACGCGAACGGCCTGAGCGGGTCCAGCTCGTCCATCAGCTTAGCCCCCTTGTTTTTCTTCGGGTCCGAGTCGAAGACTCCGTCCACGTCGCTTGCGAAGATTGCGGCCTTCGCCTTAAACTCGGAAGCCAGGAGCTTGACGAGGACATCCCCGGAACAAATCGCAACGCCCTGGTCGATGTCCTGGACGACGTCGCCGAATGTCACTGGCACCATCCCCTTCGCCAGCGCGTCCCGGAACGGGCG
>DAIRED010000369.1:0-1198 GCA_036795795.1 Thermoplasmatota archaeon
AGAAGGGAGAGACCCTCGCCGACACGGCCAAGATGGCCGAGGCTTACTCGGACGCCATGGTCCTGAGGCACCCGCACGAGGGCGCGGCACGGCTCGCTGCCGAATTCTGCTCGAAGCCCGTCATCAACGCGGGGGACGGCGCCGGCCAGCATCCCACGCAGACGATGCTTGACCTCTTCACGATACGCGAGGAGCTGGGGGCAATCGAGGGCAAGACCGTTGCGATGGTGGGCGACCTCAAGTACGGACGAACCGTCCATTCTCTCTCGCTCGCGCTGTCCAAGTTCGGCGCGGACCTCATCTTCGTTGCGCCGAAGGAGCTGCAGATGCCGAAGGACATCACGGACATGCTCACCGAGCAGGGCGCGTCGTTCAAGAGCACCACAAAGCTGGACGATGCGGTCAAGGGGGCGGACGCCATCTACGTCACGCGCATCCAGAAGGAGCGCTTCCCCGACCCGAACGAGTACCAGCGCGTCGCCGGAACTTACCAGATAAACGCCGAGCTGCTCAAGGCCGCCTCGGACAAGCTCATCGTCATGCACCCGCTGCCACGCGTTACGGAGATTTCTCCGGATGTTGATGGCCTCAAGCACGCGATGTACTTCAAGCAGGCGTTCTACGGCGTGCCGGTCCGGATGGCGCTTCTGGCGCTCGTCCTCGGGGAGGTGGACTGAATGGGACGCGACATGAAGGTCCCGCCGATAGAGAACGGGACCGTGATAGACCACATCGACTGCGGGAACGCGCTCAAGGTTCTCAGAATAATGGGGCTTTCCTCCGGGGAGCCCGAGTTGACCGTCACCGTTCTGATTAAGGCGCCCAGCAAGAAGCAGAAATGGAAGGACATCGTCAAGGTCGAGGGGCGCGAGCTGAAGCAGCGCGAGGTCAACCAGATAGCCCTCGTCGCGCCTCAGGCGACCATCAGCATCATCCGCAACTTCGAGGTAGTGAAAAAATACGTCCCGGACCTGCCCGATTTGGTCAAGGGAATCGTGCGCTGTCCCAACCCAGGGTGCATCTCCAACCTGAACGAACCCATCGAGCAATCGTTCACCGTCGAGTGCAAGAAGCCGGTCAAGCTGCGATGCCACTACTGCGACAGGGTCGTCGAGAGGCCAGACCAGAACCTCATCGAGTAGGCGCGTCAAATTTATATATCGGTTCCCGTATATATCCGCAGGAGGGTTCAAGATTG
>DAIRED010000370.1:0-1172 GCA_036795795.1 Thermoplasmatota archaeon
CTGGAGGACATCTTCACGGAACTCGGCGGAATAATCGGTTCCAGCGGCTTCAACCAGACGAGGTCGGCGCCAGTGCAACCAGCCATCGACGCCGTGAACGTGGACAAGCAGGCCGTCTCGCCCGAGGTCAACCTCGCATCCTACGAGACGGCGAAGCTGTCGTTCTGGCACAAGTACAACATGCTCCCCGGCGGCAACGGCGGGGTCATCGGCGTCGAGGTGTGGGACGCGGGGACTGCTTCGTGGGAGTTCCTCTACATCATCCCCAGCGGCATCTACACCGGCGGGCTGTACTACCCCGAGGACGAGAGGGACGACTTCAACAACCAGATAAAGTGGTGCTTCAACGGCGTGAGCGGCGGCGGGACGTTCTCGTGGGACCACGTCGAGCTCGACCTTCTTCCATACATCAAGGCTGCCGGCGTGGCCGAAAACGGCAACGAGAACTACTTCACGAGCCGCGTGCGCGTCGCCTTCAAGTACTACCAGTTCGGCGGCGGGACCGGCGTCGGGTGGTACCTCGACGACGTGCAGCTGAAGGCCGGGCGGGGAGATATAGCCCTCGGCCCGACCCACAGTGATACCTGGACGATGACCGATGGGGAATCGCACGGCGGGGACTACTCCTGGTGGAGCCACGACGTCGCTGCCAGCGGATTGAAGTCAGGCATCGACAACGTCCTCACGACGATACCGATAGATCTCACTAACGCCGTTAGCGTCACGCTGGGCGCGTACCTGAAATTCAACATCAACACGCTGGAGGGCTTACCGCCGGACTGCCTCAGGGTCGAGGTGACTTCCGACGGGGGTTCGACCTGGAGCGCCATCAACCTGGGCGCCAGGGCAATCTGGGGCCTTTCGGGCAGCGGTTCCGACATGGACGACGGGAAGGCTGATGGTAAGACATATACCGGAATAGACCCGGCAGGGGACGGATGGGTCGAGGCCAGCACGCTGTCAAGGCTCAACATCGACCTGAGCGCCTGGCGCGGGCACCAGATACAGGTGCGCTTCAGGATAGTCACCAACAACGACCTAGCATACGCGCACTACGCCACCAACCCAGCGCCTTGGGGGGTCTACATCGACGACGTCACCCTGACCGGCCTGACCAAGTACAGCTAGGGGGTCGCATGAGACCGCTGGCGCTCTGCGTTGCCCTCGCGCTG
>DAIRED010000371.1:0-1171 GCA_036795795.1 Thermoplasmatota archaeon
GATTACATCGGGGCGCTGGTGCTGGAGAAGGACGCCGAGGACAAAACCGTGGACGCGAAGTAGGGTTGCCCCGAGCTACGCGAACATATGTCCGAAGAATGGTTGCGACTCCGCCATTGCCATCAGAGCACCCATTCTTCTAAGGCACATGGGTTAGATGCGCCATTATGCGAACATATGTCCAGCCGCCTTCGCCGCCGTCAGATGCACGATGAGAACCTTGTCTATCGCCTTCTCGAAGTCCGCCTCGGCGACCTTGTCGCGCCCGTCGCGTATCGCGAACATGCCGGCCTCGGTACATATGGCGCGGATGTCCGCACCGGAGCAACCGTCGCATCTCGCGGACACGGCCTTCACTCGTATGTCCGGGTCGAAGTTCATCCTGCGCATGTGTATCTTGAATATCTCCACGCGCGCGTCCGCGTCGGGCTTGCCGATTGTGATTATCCTGTCGAAGCGCCCTGGGCGAAGCAGCGCGTCGTCCAGTATGTCCGGACGGTTGGTGGCGCCGATGAGCTTCACGTTCCCGAGGGGGTTGAAGCCGTCCATCTCGGCGAGGAGCTGCATCAGGGTGCGCTGGACTTCGCGGTCGCCCGAGGTGGCGATTTCCAGGCGCTTCGCGCCGACGGAGTCTATCTCGTCGATGAAGACTATCGACGGGGACTTCTCGCGGGCCATGTCGAAGAGCTCGCGCACGAGCCTTGCGCCTTCGCCGATGTACTTCTGGACGAGCTCGGAGCCGACGAAGCGGATGAACGTCGCGTTGGTCTGGTGGGCGACGGCCTTTGCCAATAATGTCTTGCCAGTTCCCGGCGGGCCAACCAGCAGCACGCCCTTCGGCGGGTCGATGCCGACCTTCTTGTAGACCTCGGGCCGCAGCAGCGGGTCCTCGACCGACTCGCGCATTTCGCGTATCTGGTCCGCGAGGCCGCCGATGTCCGCGTAGGAGACCTCGGGCTTCTCTATTATCTCGCCGCCGCTGACCAGCGGGTCTATCGAAGGCGGTAGGACGCCCATCACGGAGAGCGTCTGTTTGTTCAGGGCGACCCTGTCGCCGATCTTGAGTTCCTCCTTGGTCACGTACTCGGCCAGGTTGACTATGAAGTCCGGCCCCGTCGTGCTCTTGACGACGACGCGCCCGTCGCCGAAGTTGTCCTTCACCGTGCCGATG
>DAIRED010000372.1:0-1160 GCA_036795795.1 Thermoplasmatota archaeon
GGGATGCAAGGTCATCGCCGTTAGCGACTCCAAAGGCGGCGTGACGAACACGCGCGGCCAGCGCTGCACGAGAGAAGAGCTGCCCCGGACGGCCGCCCAGTGCGCGATATCGGACGGAATCGTCAATGTAGATGTCAGGGTCGCCGATGCGTCGATTGTCGCAAAGCCTTCGGGAGCCCGCACCGTCGCCGACGACCATTTCTGCGCTGGCTACGTCGCCGGGATAATCGGCGAGCTGCTGGGCGAACCGCACGTAGCCGTCGTCAAATCGGGCGCGTTCGAGCTCTCGAAGAGCGCCCCGGGCGCGCCCGCTAGCAGGCCAGAGAAGAAGGCGGCCGCCGATCTGGTCGTGCCGAAGATGGAGCGCGGGGAATCGTACCTCATCGTCGACGAGGTGAAGAACGCGCCTTCGACGTTCAACATCTTCGCCAAGGCCGTCAAGTACGGGCTGCCTGGCTTGTGCATTACTCGTATCTTCCCGCCGAAGGCCAGGGAGCGGTACGCCGACGTTTGCGGCGACGGGTACGAGATGGTCTGGCTCTCGACGACCGAGAGCTCGGGCGACGTCCTGTCTATAAAGCCGAGCCAGTACGACCACGAGCTGACGCGCGCCATCATAGGGTTCCTGAAGGAGTCGAACGGCATCGTGATGCTCCACGGAATCGAGTTCCTCATCTCGAACACGTCCTTCCCAGCCATCCTGAAGTTCGCCCAGCGCATCCGCGATTCCGCGTCGGTCAGCGGTGGAATATTCCTCATCTCCGTGGACCCAAGCACCCTCGACCCGCTGGCCTACAACAACCTGAAGAGCGAGTTCAACGTGTACGGGGACTGAGTCCTGAGCCGACAGTCAGCATCGTCTTTTCAGCAATGTTTGCCTTGCCTCTTCCCCTTCCCCACTCCGCGGTACGTGAATCCGGCCTTCCTCGCGTCCTCGGGCTTCCAGAAGTTGCGCCCGTCCACCAGGACCGGCGTCCGCACGCGCTTCGCCAGCTTCTTCAGGTCTATCTTCGAGTACTCGCGGTGCTTCGTCGAGAGGACGACCGCGTCCGCGCCGTCCAGCACGTCGTCGAGCTTGTCGGTGAATGGCAGTTCGTGCTCGCGCACAAGCGGGTCGTGGATTACTGGTTTTGCGCCGCGCCTCTTCAATTCTAGATATA
>DAIRED010000373.1:0-1130 GCA_036795795.1 Thermoplasmatota archaeon
TGGCAATCTCGCAGCTCATCGCCGGGCGCCGTGGAGCCGCGGGCCTCAACAAGGTCATTCTCGACGAAATTTTCGGCAGCCATGACCCGGACAGGCGGCGAAGCATCCTGGTCTCCCTCAACGGTCTCTCCAACGTCTTCAGGCAGACGCTGCTGATAACGCACACGGACGACGTGCGCGACAGCGTCGGCGCGGTCGTGCAGGTCGGTCTCGGCGGGGACGGGGCGAGCACGGCGGCATTAGCCCCGTGACGGCGGATGGCCTGGCGTAGTGCAACGCGTCACAGGAACGCGAGACGGAATCCGATTTTCTGTGACTCGGATATTACACACCCTTATTACTGACCGCGCCGGTCCGAGCGCGAGCAGCATGCCACAGTCACAATCGCGCGCACGGTCCGCGAAGCCTTTCGCAATGGATATATCGATGTATCGATTATGCGAGGGCGTGATAGCATGAGCCGGACGTCCGCCCTTGAAGGGTTTTACAAGAAAAGCGTCGAGGAGCGCCTGAAACTGGTCGCCGAGGCCGGAGGCCTGAGCGACGAGGAGGCCGCCGCCTTGGGCAAGTTCGGAGCGCTCGACCCCGCGCAGGCGAACAGGATGGTCGAGAACGTCGTCGGAGTGATGCCAGTCCCGCTCGGCTACGCCACGAACTTCGTCGTGAACGGGCGCGAGATGCTGGTTCCGATGGCGACGGAGGAGCCGTCGGTCATCGCAGCGGCGTCGAACGCCGCCAAGATGGCCCGCCCCGGCGGCGGGTTCGAGGCGTCCACGACCGCGCCGGTGATGATTGGCCAGATACAGCTCACTGGCGTGCAGGACGTCCACTCGGCGCGCTTCGCCGTTCTGGCAAACAAGGACAAGATAATCGAGATGTGCAACGCTATGGACCCGATGCTGGTGAAATTCGGCGGCGGGGCGCGGGACGTCGAGGCCCGCGTGCTCGACAGTCACGTCGGGAAGCTGCTGGTCGTGCACCTTCTCGTCGATGCGCGCGACGCGATGGGCGCGAACGCCGTCAACACCATGGCCGAGGCCGTCGCGCCGTTCCTGGAGGAGATAACCGGTGGCAAGGTCTACCTGCGCATCCTGTCGAATCTGGCGATACACCGGCTGGCTCGCGCCAGG
>DAIRED010000374.1:0-1117 GCA_036795795.1 Thermoplasmatota archaeon
GCTGCTGACGCCCATCGTCGAGAGCACCGGGTCCGCGCGCGGCCTGATGCGCGAGAATGCGAAGCCAGTCCCGCCGCCGGACTTGTGAATCATCGCGGCGTTCTTCAGCGATGTGAAAATCGACTCCATCGAGTCCTCTATCGGCAGGACGAAGCACGCCGAGAGCTGCTGGATGTCGCGCCCGGCGTTCATCAGAGTCGGCGAGTTGGGCATGAACTCCATGCTCTTCATGATGTCGTAGAACTGGCGCTCGATTGCCTTGACTTCGGTCTTGGATTTGCCGTGCTTCAGCTCGGCCGAGGCGATGTTCTGCGCGACTCGCCTGAACATCCCGTCCGGGGTCTCGACGACCTTCCCGGACTTGTCTTTGATCAGGTACCTCTTCTCCAGCACGGCGATGGCGTTCTCCGAAAGCTCCACTGCTACCCCTCCCGCGTATCTGGAAACATCTGAACGCCGCATTTCAAGGCTGAGCCAGCTTCAAAAGCGCGGCTGTCGAGTGCATCCCCAAATTCCGTCGGAACTCGCCGGTAATTGCGGGGGTTGTTTATAAAATTTCGTGAAGCCCCGGGGTTAAATTTCACCGCTCTATCGTCGCGTCGCGCTCGGGCCCTATCGATGCGATGTCGACCTTCACGCCCGTGCCCTTCTCGACGTACCGCACGTACTCGCGCAGCTCCTTCGGGAGCGCCCGGTAGCCCTTGCGAGCCAGGGCGACCATCTCGCCGGGAGGCATGTCCGGCCAGCCCGGAAGCTCGTCGTAAAGGGGAACGCATTCCCCCAGGACCTTCATGGTCGACGGGAACATCGCCAGCTCCTCCCGGCCATTCTTGTAAGCCCTGCATACCTTGAGGGTGTCGAGCCCGCCCAGCACGTCGATTTTCGTCAGGACGATACCGTCTATCCCGTTGAGCCTGCACGAGTGGTTGACCACGACCATGTCGAGCCAGCCGCAGCGGCGCGGGCGACCCGTCGTCGTCTCGACCTCCCCGCCGCGCTCCATCAGGCGCTTGCCAGTCGCATCCGTCAGCTCCGTCGGCATCGGCCCCTCGCCGACGCGCGTGGTGTAGGCCTTGACGAGGCCGACGATTTTGTTGACGTGCTTGAGGCTGACGCC
>DAIRED010000375.1:0-1109 GCA_036795795.1 Thermoplasmatota archaeon
CGGGCAGCACTTCTTCATCCCGCGCCAGCCGTCGTCGAGCAGCACCGGCTTTCCCGCGTAGTCGTCGGACGCCAGCTTCTCGAAGTCGACGTCGGATTCGGAGACTGTCGCCCACGCCTGGGTGAAGTGGTGGCCCTTCGCGCGCATCCTCAGGATTCCGGTTGCCGCGGTGACGTCCTCCTCGGGCGTCCCGGCCATCTTGCCGACGCCGGCGGTTCCCGTGTGGATGCCGGATGCGCCGGCGAGGCGCGCGAACTTCGACAGGACCAGCACGGAGAATCCGATGGGGTTCTCGGGGCGCGTGTAGGCGCCGTGCGAGGCGCGGTGGAAGTGCAGGAAGACGTCCGGGTACTTGCGCCTGAGCGTCTGTACTGCCATCCAGCCCGCCGTGATGCCGTCGATAAGGAAGGCGTAGCTGCCCGGTTCGAATCCAGCCGCGCGCACCAGCTCGCAGCGTTTTATCATCGTGTCGTAATCCGCGGCGGAGACGTTGAACGAGTGCACCTTCTTCTTGCCAGTCTCCTTGACGGCTTTGTCCATAGCCTGCTTGACGTGGCGGACCATCTTGTCGTAGTGGCAGAAGTCCTGGTCGGCCTGCGGCTCGTCGTTCTTCACGAAGTCGCCGCCCCCCACCCAGAAGTCGTAGCATACCTCCGCGTACTCGGCGGACGTGAGGCCCATCTTCGGCTTGACAATCGTGCCCAGTATCGGACGGCCCTGCACCCCGAGGTACTTCCGCAGGTCGTCCAGCGTGTAGCTCGGCCCGTCGTACTGCTCCAGCATCGCCGGGGGGAACCATACGTCCTCGAGCCGCAAGGCGCTCACTTCCTTCATCCCCAGGACGTTCCCGACGACGTAGGTGAGGATGTTCTGGACGTTGCCGCCCCGGTCGAAAAGGCGCGTCGGATAGGCGATGAAAACAATATCGTCCTGGATATCATAGACGAGGGCGTTCATCTCGCGCGAGAACGGGGTTTCGGTTGTGACTAGGAAGTTGGTGCCGGTCGAGGATTCCGCCGCGACCTCGCACGCGGCCTGCAGCATGTTGAGGCTTCCGCCGGGGACGAGCCGGAACGCGCAGAGCATGTATTCGCCGTTGCGGGGATTCT
>DAIRED010000376.1:0-1102 GCA_036795795.1 Thermoplasmatota archaeon
CGCCCTTGACGCCCAGTGCCTCGAGCGCTGGCAAATCCGCGTCGGTGACTCCGCCAGCCGCAAGAACATCGAAGCCCATCTGAACCGCCTCCCCAATGGGGCCATCCCGCACGGGCTCGCCCGTCCTCCTGCCGAGGTCGGCGACGATGATGCGCGTGAATCCCAGTTCCTTCAAGTGCGACATCAAATCCTTCAGCTCCGGCGCATCGTCCCCGGCCCAAATCAGCTTGCCTTCCCTGAAGTCCAGCGACGGCACGACGTCGCCGGAGACCTTGTAAATCTGACCGTAGGCGTCGAGGCATCGCATCGATTTCGTTCCCACGACGACCGTCGTGGCGCCCGCGACGAACGGGTGCACCAGGTCGCCGGCGCACTGCGCGCCAGTGTCGAGCCAGAGCTCGGCGTTTCCCTCGGAGAGGTCCTGGATGAGCGCCAGCTGCGGCTCGCGCCCCTCGAGGGCGTCTATGTCGACGAGCAGCACGCGCTCGAAGTCCTTGCCGAGCTTCGCGAGGATGTCGGCCGGGCGCCCGACGTTGGCGTACTGGCCGCCGTCGCTGGCGACGGCGTCGCCGCGCATTATCGAGATTGCTGGAATTCGGTCCATCGCACGCTGATTGGCCTGGAGGTTGATAAAGAGTGCGGTCGCCGGATATCCCCTTCTCTCGTATGGGTGACGATTGCACGGCAGTCGTGAGGCGATAATGAACCATCGGCTGGATGAGGCATATGTTTCGCGCTACATGTCCCAGTAGACCATCCGATTAGCGTCCATCCATGTCCACTCCGGGTAGAACTGGCCTTCGCAATCGATCAAGTACGGGTTGAGGACGGGGATGAAGTCGTCGTTCGTCGCGTAGTCCTGCATGACCTTGAACCAGGCGTATCCATTGGCGTCCGTGTAGCCGCTCGCGACGATATCGCCCATCAGCGGCCTGACGTTGATTAGGGCGTCCGCGACAGGCACACCGCCCTCCATCACGTACACTTCGAGCATCCAGTACTGGATGCACTTCCCCAAACCGTTGGAACCGAGTCCGGGATTGGCAGCGAGGAGCGCGGCGGTGTCGTTACCGGAGTTCGCGGGCGCGGCGTACTCGCAGAG
>DAIRED010000377.1:0-1089 GCA_036795795.1 Thermoplasmatota archaeon
CGTTGCTGCGTTTCGTGAGCTGGCCCCGGTCTTGCTATGCCTGGGGACAACCCAACCAGGATGTCCCGATGTACGCCAACATGTCGATCCTACCCGCTCCCCCCCGCCCCCGCGACGACCGCGCGCGCGCCCTTGCGCTCGCACTCCCTCGCAGCGTTCCGCACGCGGTGGAGCCCTGCGACGCCGCGGTCGTAGAGCCTCAGGACGTCGAAGCCGAAGTATTCCAGGCTGAGCGCCGCCTCCTCGGCCACGCGGTGGTCGGAGCTGCCAGCGCTGACGACGGCGACGACGACGCCCGAATCCTCAAAAGCCCGCCCGGCCCCCTTCACGACCGCCACTCCGGATTCGTCCGAGACGATTGCGGCGCCGCGTCCGAACTCCTTTTCGATGAGCTTCAGCTGGCGTGCCTCGCATTTCGTGGCAAGAACGTCGTGGTGCTTCGCCAGGCCGCGTATTGAAGCTACCAGCGCCCGGTCGCTTTTCGAAGGCGCGAAGACCACTTCAGTGAGCCCCGTGCGCGCCCTGCGCATCCCGTCGAGGCGCACGTGCGCCTTCGCCCTAGAGGGTTTCATTCATGCTCCCCGTCCTGTACCCTTCGAGGTCGAGGGTGACATACTTGAAGCCCAAGAGCTTGAACCCTCTGGCGAGCCTGGACAACTTCTTGAGGTCGGCGCTCGCGACGCTGCCGACCTCGATTCTCAGAAGGTCGCCGTGCACGCGCGCCCTCACCGGGGACAGCCCGAGAGAGCGCAGCTTGCGCTCGACGGCGGCGACTTCCTTGAGGCCGCCGGCAGTTATCTCGGTCCCGTATGCGAACCTCGACGCCAGGCATGCGTTGGACGGCAGGTCCCACGAGTCCAGTCCCAGCGCCTTGGAGGCGCCCCGCACGTCATCCTTCGTCAGCTTCGCCTCGGCGAGAGGGGAGAGCGCCTTCCACTCGCGCATCGCCCTGCGGCCGGGGCGGTGGTCGCCCGCGTCGCTGGCATTCTCTCCGTAGAGAACGTTTTGGAGCCCGCGCTTCGCCGCCAGCTCGCGCATCGTGCGGGCCATCTCCTTCTTGCAGAAGTAGCACCGGTCGGGAGGGTTGAA
>DAIRED010000378.1:0-1086 GCA_036795795.1 Thermoplasmatota archaeon
CCTTCTGCTCAAGCTGTTTTTGCCGTTCCTCTTCGCGCAGGTTCAGGTTGACGCCGATGTAATGCGCCCGCTCATACTTGCCCAAGTTGAGTATTTCAAAGGCTCGGAAGCCCTTGCCTTCTTCCTTGAGTTGTCGCTGAACGCCAATCATCCGTTTGCGGGTAGTGTGAACGGCGAATTTGCCGAGGTCTGAGCCGATCCACTTGCGCCCCAGCTTTTCCGCCACAGCCAGCGTGGTGCCTGAACCGCAGAAAAAGTCCGCCACGATGTCGTTTTCGTTGGAAGAGGCTTTGATGATGCGTTCGAGCAGGGCTTCGGGTTTTTGGGTGGGATAATCAATACGTTCAGATGACATCACATTTATATAATCCATGGTAACCCAATCTCTCGGCTTGCTTCCCTTTTTTTCATCTAAATAGTCAACACGACACAGTTCAGGGTTTGTATTAAGCCACTTGATATCAATATCTGTATGATTTTGAATTGGACTTCCTTGAATATTCCTTCCATGTAAACGGAATTTTCTTCCATCTTTATCAGCATAACGATACTTATCTTCAGTTGTATCGGTTAGTGGCTCAGCGATTCTGTCCCAGTTGAATGGATAATCTTTAGACTTTGTATAAAAGTAGATGTTATCATGCCGTCGTACATAATGGCTTGTTGAAACAGCCATTCCTCGATAACACCATATAACTTCATTTTGAAAAAGCTCTCCTCCAAATATCTCATCAAGAATAAGTCTCAGATAACTATTTACTCTCCAATCACAATGCACATAAATACTTCCATCCTCCGCCAGCAAGTCCCGCATCAGCACAAGGCGTTCGTAAATCATAGCGATGAAGCTGTCGGCGCCTTTGCCCCAGGTGTCGCGGTAGGCCAGTTCTTCCAGCACGTTTGGCTTTTTGGTGAAGGTGTCGTCGCCGATTTCGATATCCATGCTGAAGTCCGCACCCACGTCAAATGGCGGGTCTATGTAGATGAGCTTGATGCCGCCCTCCTTCTCGATTTCCTCGCGGATGGGGCCGTTTTTCAGAGACGAGAGAATGAGCTTGTTGTCGCCCCAGATGAGCTTGTTCGTCC
>DAIRED010000379.1:0-1080 GCA_036795795.1 Thermoplasmatota archaeon
TCAGGCGCGCGCTGCCGGACGCACCGGATTGCTTTGCTTCGCCGGCGACAGCCACCGACCGCCAGGCCTCCCGAATCCTGCCGAACCTGGCGGCCGATTCCTCCAGCGCCAACTCTGAATAATGCGTCTGCTCCCGGTAGTGGGACTGGAGGAGGAAGAACCTGACCGCTTCGCCGCCGTGGCGCCTGAACAGGTCGGCCAACTCGATGCGGATTCCCTTTGACTTCGAGAGCTTCTGCCCCTCGAAGGTGACGTGGCCGTTGTGCAGCCAGAACCGGGACATCGGCCCGCCGGTCACCGCCTTGGCCATGAGCATCTCCGACTCGTGGTGCGGGAAGACCAGGTCCATCCCGCCCATGTATATATCGATAGGTGGCCCCAGGTGCTTCTGGACGAACGCGAAGTCCTGGACGTGCCATCCAGGCCGTCCCTTGCCCCACGGGCTGTCCCAGGCTAGCCTTCCCGACGGCGAGGGCTCCCACAGCGCGAAGTCGAGAGGGCTCTCCTTGCCACCGGTTTCCCCCTTCTCGCATGGGACAAGGGCGTCCTCGAGAGGGTATCCCAGCAGGGCTCCGAAGTCCCCCTTCCTGGCGCGCATGTACACCCCTCCGGCGCCGGCGTACGCCAGCCCCTTGGCGACGAGCGACTCGGTGATGGCCAGTATCTCGGGGATGTGCTCGGAGACCTTGGGCCGGACGTGCGGCGGAAGCACGTTGAGAAGCTCCATATCGCGCTCGAACGCCCGCTCGCACCGTTCGGCCAGCTGCAGCTCGGTCAGCCCCTTGGCGGAGGATTTCTTGGCGGTCTCGTCGGAGACGTCTGTGTAATTCAGTGCATGCCTGACGGTAAACCCCTCGCAGTCCAGCATCCGTCTTACCAGGTCGGCGGCGACGTACGATTTCCCGTGACCCAGGTGCACGCGCGCGTAGACGGTCGGACCGCACGTGAACATCTTCACGACCTTTCCAGACGGGACGAACGGCTCGACCCGGCCGGCGAGGGTGTTGAAAAGCTTGAGCATCTCATCCCTTCTCCAGCCCGCAGAGGGCGAAGACCCTCGCGTCCAGCGAAGGTGGCTTC
>DAIRED010000380.1:0-1078 GCA_036795795.1 Thermoplasmatota archaeon
GTCAGCATGATTTCCAACGTCACGGTCCTGCTGTTCAGCGGCCAGCTGGCCGACCGCGTCGGGCACAAGCCCGTCCTCGTGTTGGCGGGCATCTTGGCGATATCTGGCACGCTGTTCTACGCCGCCTTCGACACGCTGGGCGTCTACTTCGCCGCCGCGGCGCTGGGCGGAGCCAGCGGCGGGCTGTCCGGCCCCGCGACGAACGCGCTGCTGGCGGAGAAGAGCAGCGCTATTGAGTCCAAGTACGTCTTCAGCTTCGCGTCGTTCGCAGGGACGCTGGCGGGCGCGGCCGGCAACCTCGTCGGCGGCATGATACCCCTCTTCTTCCAGGAGGCATTCCAGTTGGCCGAGGTCGAGGGGTTCCACATGGTGTTCTGGTTCGCCGTGATGTTTCAGATTCTCGGCCTCTGCGTCCTGCTTTGGGTCAAGGAGGAGCCGCACTGCCACGTCGTCGGTGAAGTCGCCAAGGAGGAGCAGAAGCGCGCCTGGCGGTGGATTGCGATGTTCGCCGTGCCTCAGGCGATAATCGGCTTCGGCGCGGGCTTCGTCATCCCATATTTCCAGATATACTTCGAGCTTAGGTTCGACGTCTCCATCGAGCTCGTGGCCATCGCCTTCACCCTCAACTCGCTCGTCATGGCCGCAGCGCTGCTGCTGATTCCAAAGGCCGCGGAGCGGCTCGGGAGCATCCGGGCGACGCTGACGACGCAGGTCGGGGCAATCGTCCTGTTGATAATCATTCCGTTCATTCCCCCGCCGTACTACTGGGTGTGCGTCGCCCTCTTCGTGGCCAGGATGGTCCTCATGAACGTCTCGGGGCCGATACTCACGGCATACATGATGCAGAAGGTCCCGGCGCACGCGCGCGGCTCCGCAACGAGCATGACGATGATTGCCTGGATATCCTCGAACTCCCTCGGAATCTTCTTCGGGGGATTCATGTGGGACGGCGGCACCTGGGCGCTCCAGTTCCTGATATGCACCTCGCTCTACGTCGTGGCGACCTTCACGTACGCCAGCTTCTTCCTCAAGTCGGACGACAAGCAGCCAGAGGCTGGGACGCCAGCCTAGACGCCGC
>DAIRED010000381.1:0-1075 GCA_036795795.1 Thermoplasmatota archaeon
TCCTATGCAAATTCGTATAACCGATGGCTGATTGCTTAGAGATTAATGCCTTCTTAATCTCGGTATATTGTACTATATGGAAAGTGCCACAAATGCTATAATGTGTATAGCTATGTTGATACCGTGTTGATAACTCTAGTACGCATCTAATGTAGCATAAAACAAAACAAATGTCAAGTCCTAAAAACAAAGACCCACGCCAAAGCGGGGCAAGTAAAACAGAAGATGTGGTTCTAGACCAAACCCTACGCCCTACCCGCTGGGATGACTATATCGGCCAAAAACACATAAAAGACAACGTTAAAATCCTCTTGCGAGCAGCTGAAGAACGCGGACATATTCCTGAGCACATCCTTTTTTATGGACCTCCAGGATTAGGTAAAACTACTCTAGCTCACCTCATTGCAAAAGAAACTGGTAGACAAATGAAAATAACTTCTGGTCCAGCGATTGAAAAAGTCGGCGATTTGGCTTCTATTTTAACAAACCTTGCCCCTGGCGACATCCTTTTTATAGATGAAATTCACAGATTAAATAAAATGGTTGAAGAAATTCTCTACCCCGCTATGGAGTCCGGCGTCCTCGACATCATCATCGGCAAAGGCCCATCCGCTCGCACTATCCAGCTGGACCTTCCACCATTTACCCTCATCGCAGCCACCACGCGAGTCGCCCTCATATCTTCCCCTCTTCGTTCACGATTCTCTGGTGGAGTTTTTAGATTAGAATTTTATTCAAATGAAGAAATTGCGAAAATAATAGAAAGGTCAGGCAAACTTTTAGACATTCTTTTGGAAGCTGACGCTTTAGAAGAAATTGCAAAGAGAAGTAGATTCACTCCCCGCACTGCAAATTATTTTTTAAAACGCTGTCGCGATTTTGCGCAAGTGAGCCCCGAAGGAAAGCAAGCTTCCTACGGGGCAGGCAAAAAAGTTATCGATAAGAAAACTACTGTGGCAGCACTCAACATGCTCGCAGTAGACGACATTGGTTTAAATTCTTCCGATAGAAAATTCTTGGAAATATTAATTGAAAAATTTAATGGCGGGCCAGTCGGACTCAAGACTATGGCTGC